>JBHAMS010000047.1:0-13549 GCA_041828405.1 Candidatus Dojkabacteria bacterium | reverse complement strand
TAATCTCCTCCACCACAGGTGGGTCTTTAATAGATCTCTTTCTCGCATTGCGAGGATATTCACATTTCTATCATAAAGACCCACCACTTTTCTTTTTTCCAAAAAATTCATAAAACTTCCAATTTTCTCAATATACATATATATTGTATATATGAAAAATTTCTACCTAAAAATACTCACATACATAGTACTAATCACAGCTACAATCATAACAATAAACACATACAGACAATACACCCAAACAAAAAATTTCAAAATCATAAACGAAAGACAATCAGTCATAATCCAACTACCAAATTCAGAATACATAGAAATAGCATCACGAAACGACCATGTAGACGAAGGAAAAAACTTCTTCGTACAACCATTCTCAACAAACACTAAAATACAAAAAAACTCCAACCTAGAAAACTCAATACAAAGAACAAACATCAACACAGAATACATAGAAAATGTCACTAACAAAAGATTACTAAAAATAACTCCACAAAACTCAGAAAATCTAAACCTACAAATATATGCAGACACAGCATACCAATACCTAGACGGACTAAAATATAGTATACAAATAGATTACTCAAACAAAACAAACTTCATCGTAAAAGAAGGGGAAGTAATATACTCTGACAAAGGCTGTACAGTAACAATACTAACAAAGGATTTACAAGTAAAACAAACAGAAAACAAACAATCAATCATACTCTCACAAAAATATGACCTAAATGTAGAATTTGATATAAATTTAGGCATAAAATGTAACTAAACATGTACGACATATTAGCAATAACAACAAATATCTGTGTAATCGGATACCTCATATATCTACTTCTAACAGGTGGACTAAGCTCATTTAGCACAGACTATGTCTTCATAGCATACACAATATTTACTGTACTAACACTGCCCAACCTAATAGCAAAAGTCATATTCAAAGCAAGGATAGTTAGCCTAACATCACTCTTCTCTTTCCTCTATTATCCAATACTTTACACATTAACCACCATCATCAGTAGAGTAGGGGGAGCATCACTCAGTGAAATATTACCATTCGCATCAATATTCAACTTACTGCTCTGGAACATACTATTCGCACTATTCATACTACTAGATGAAAAAAGAGGAGACTACTCAGAAAAAATAGTGAAAAATATAGCACTGGCAATAATACCTGCAACAATACTCTCAATACTAACAGCAATATTCATAAGACAGAAAGACTCAGTAGTAGCACTAGACTACCTACAACACACAACAGTCCCCAACGCAATGTTCTACGAAAACAAACTCTGCATACTTCCCACACAATGCTCAAACCTCTTCCTACAACACGGATACACAACCTTCTACCACATCATACTAGGATTTCTAACAACATTCATACACAACGACCCAATCAAAACATTCTTCATGCTAGACATGCTACTACCAATAATTGCAAGTGTGCCACTTTTCTACATATTCAAAAAATACACAAAAAACAATCTCTGGTCACAACTAGGAGTATTCATCTCACTCTC
This sequence comes from Candidatus Dojkabacteria bacterium, assembly GCA_041828405.1. Taxonomy (GTDB): domain Bacteria; phylum Patescibacteriota; class Dojkabacteria; order SC72; family SC72; genus UBA5232. The sequence continues at coordinate 12,032 of JBHAMS010000047.1, read as the reverse complement.
AGTATTTGTAACAGGAGCATATGAATTCATATTCTTCATACCTCAAACATTAACATTCCTACTATTCCTAATAGCTCTAAAAGCTGACAACATTAAATTCAAACAGCTACTACCACTAACACTCTTACTAACATCAACACACTTCATATTTGGACCAATACTCTCAGGACTACTCTGGTTCAAATTCATAATCCTAGACAAATTAAAAACCACAGTAGAACTGAGAGTAACATACCTAATTCTCCTTCTCACACTAATATTCTTCACACTCTCAAACATCGCTGGATTCAGCTTTGAAAAAATGCTACAAACAGACTCTGTGAATATAATTGGAAGTCTGACAAATACATACTACCCCAACAACCTCACAAGCATATGGAACATACTCGGAGCAATATGGCTATTTATACCAATCATCTACCTAACCAACATATTCCAAAAAAGCAGAAGCAAAGCATCAATCATAGGCATATCATTTGCAGTCATCATGCTAATTTTGTACCTACTAGCACCAACATATGCCAACAAATTTACAATGGGTATTGGAGTATACATCTCAATCCTCCTAGTAACATTCCTCTCCAAAAGAAACTTTAGCTCAATATCCAAAGCAATACTATGCTCACTACTACCTGCAATATTTTTCGTAAATTTCTACATCAGATACAAAGAATACCTGATATTCTACACACAATACAACGGCAGAGTATCCGCCATAACAGAGGAAGACATGCAAATAGTTGAATACTTCAAAACAGACAGCAAAGCACCACAACAGATAGTCTCCGACCCATACACACAAATCATCTTAACATCACTAGCGAATATAAAAACTGCAAATGCACAGTACATGTACTTAAACCTAAGAGAAAACCTCTATTCATACTTAAAAAATCCAAATCCCAAAACATACGAAACTTTAATAACAACACCAAGCTTCCCATCTGGGAAAAATGTTGGCATATTACTAACATCAAGACTCTACAGCTCACTCGTACACGAAGACAAATCATGGATATACAACATGTACTCCTTAGATATCAATAATGACGAAAAAATAGTAGGAATAGATGAAAAACTAGTAGAAGACATGAGAAGAACTGGAAGAGAAACAGTATACATAAATGACAACTTTGTACTCTTTAGATAATGAAAACAAGCAAAACAAAAAGAAAATACGACATAATATCAATATCGCACTATTTCCCACCCAGAGTAGGGGGAGTAGAAGTAATGGCTGGAAACTTACTAAAAGGACTATCTCAAAAAAATCTAAAATGCCTAGCAATATACTCCTCAAGCAAAAACTACTTCAAAAAAGGAAAAGACTTTGACAGGTTAAGCTTCAAAACACCAAGTATATTCAACAACACATACCCAATATTTGGAGTAACATTCTACAAAAAAATAAAGAAAATATTAAAACAAAATCCAGATGCCAAAGTCATAATCCACAGCAGACACCTAACAAGCTCGCTACTAGCATCACTAGCCTGCAGATCATTAAAACACCCATACACAGTAATCGAACACAATGCAGGAGGAACATTCCTAAATTCAAAAATAATTAGCAACATCGTCAATTGGGTAGACAGAAATATATTTAGAACAGTATTAACACACTCAGAAGACATACTAGCAGTATCAAACACAGCCAAAGAATGGATATCAAAAAATTTCCGCATAAACAAAAGAAAAATAGACATAATATACAACTGCTACAACACAGAATACAACATCAAAGAACTAAAAAAGAAAGAAAACATTGTACTCTTCGCAAGCAAATGGATAAAAGTGAAAGACCCATCAACAACATTAAACGCATTCAGAGCATTATCACCCAAATTCCCAAACTGGCAATTCATAATGATAGGGGAGGGGAAAGATTTAGATTACTACAAAGTAGAAAAACTACCTGAAAATCTAATCATAATTGAAAAATTTCTAAAGCAGGAAGAACTCTTTGAACTGCTAAAAAAATCAAAAATATATATAAACTCATCATTAAGTGAAGGATTAGCATTAGCAATCATAGAAGCAATATCATTAGGCAATATTCCAGTAATATCAAAAGCAAAAAGCAATATTGAAATATCAAAAATAGTAGGCAGTGAGGAATTCACATTCAAAATTGGCGATTCACAAGATCTGGTAAACAAAATAATAGATGCTATGAAAAAATCGGACGATGTTAAATATATAGAAGGGATAGTAGAGAGAAACAGTATAGCATTCTCCAAGGAAACCATGGTAGATACATACTACAACAGATTATTTCCAAGACATAATGCTAGAGATGGTCAACAAACTCTTTCCATAGTAATACCTGTATACAATGAGGAGAAATTGATTAGTAAAATTCTAAAAAAGGTTGAAGATTTTGAACTACCAAGCAATATACAAAAAGAAATCATAATCGTGAATGATGCATCTACGGACAGCTCTCAGCAAGAGATAGAGAAACATATTACTTCATATAGAGGAAGTAGAAATAGATACATATATCTTGAGAATAAAAAGAACTTAGGAAAATCAAGAACTGTAAAAAATGGAGTATTAGCAAGTACAGGAGAGTATGTTGTAGTACAAGATGCAGATTTAGAATACAAACCAAAAGATCTGGTTAAATTCATAGACATATACCTAACCAATCCAAATATAGATGTAGTATATGGAAACAGATTTAATGAACAGAACAATTTCTCAAATGGTGTACATAGTTTAGGAAATAAATTCTTAACATCTGCCTCTAATGCATTTACAAAATTAAGAGGTTTTGCACCTAAAGATATGGAAACATGCTACAAAATGGTAAGAGGAGATGTCATGAGAGCAATATTTGGATCTTTAGAGTCAACTACTAATTTTGGATTAGAACCAGAGGTAACAGCTAAATTGAGTAGATACAGAAATCCAAATGGTAAAAGATTAAGGTTTGCACAAGTAGATATATATTACAAACCAAGGACAGTATCTCAAGGGAAGAAGATGAGATGGTTTAAGAATGGGGTAGAGGCACTTATGGAGATTTTTTATTTTAATACTCAACCATTTACGATAGAAGAGATTCATAATGGAAAGAGGGTAAGGAGACAATTTTAGGAATATTTTCAATTACATGTATTAGGGATATTGTTGTATAGGTCAGAAGAGATTTTGCAGTAAAGCCTGTTAAAATGGTATAATCAAGAGTACCTTACAAATCTGATATAGATTTAATCGTAAATATCAGAAATATAGCACATGGCAGGGAGGCCAAAATGTCAGAGAATTCTCAAGTTCAATTTGTCTATGATTCAGACTCTCAAATTCAGAGTTGGTCTGAAGCAATTGAAGTAATTGAGATGCTTTTGGACGATCTCAAAATTATAGAAACCGCCAGCAAAAAAGTCTGTGAGGATATTGAGAAATTGGATAAACCTGCAACAAAGGAGGAGGAAGAGCAACTTGAAAAATTGCTGATTAAATATAAGAAGTGTATTTCTTCGACAGAATTAAAGCTTCTATCGGCAAAAGTTCGCAGTTGGCGAAAGTAATTAAGTAATCTCTTAAACTCTAGGCATGGTATTTACCATTTCCTAATCTATAATTATGCCATGTGCTAGAGTTTTTTTGCTGTACTAAAAATTCATTAAACATAAGCATTGATGCTTGACATTTTCACCTACAAATAATATCTTGTATGTAGAAATCTGCCTTCTATTAAATATTGGCAGGAGAATAACTTTAGAGAATATCAGTTATGGAGCAATCAGGAAGAAGTGATTTTGATTTCAGCAGATCTGCAAATCCTGAGGATATTAGGAATTTAGCAAGTAGTGATGAAAAAGCATCTGAACTCATTATAGATGCAAGAGGAACTACTAAAGATGTTTCTACAGGTGAGATGACTGATAAGTTTGGAAATAGGGTAGAGCCACAGCCATCATCTCAAAATGAAGTAGATGAAAGTATGTTGAGAAGAGAAACAGAGTTTAATCCTCCAATTCAGCAAGTTGTAGATTCTTTTGAGAAAGGAGAACCTACAGGTTCATTTGTAACTCTAAAGGGAGAAGATAAACAGGAATCTGCAAAAGTCACTACTGAGAAACTAGAGGAGAAGAAGGTTGAAGTATCAGATTTTAGAAAAACTTTGAATGAATTAAGGAATACATATGAACCACATTCTGAAGTTTTAAACAGAGAAAGTAGTTCAGATGAGATACTTGACGGATTACATAAGAAGGAAGCTCCTAAAAAAGAAGAGAAATCACCTAAAAAGGAAAGTATAGATCCTAAAGTCTTAGATTCTATGAAGAAATTAGGTGAAATGAATTCTTTAGATCAATTAACAAAGAGGATTCCAGAAACAAATGAGGCTGGTGATTCGGGAGCTATAGCACCAGATAGCAAGGTTGAAGACAAAGTAGAGAGTGAAGGTAAGGAAACTGATATGCAGATTGTTTTGAGAGAGATACATGGAAAATTGGAAAACAATATTGCTTTGGATAGAAGTGAAAGAGTTATATTACAGCTCATGATCAGTAATGTTGTTACTATTAAAACAGAAACTTCTGTAGACACTTCAGCACCTGCAATTGTAAAACAACAACAGGCAACAACTACAACAGGTGAAACAGAAGTAGAAACAAAAAGTCAAAGTACAACAACTACTGCTCAGACCCAAGAAACACAAACTGAGCAAACAGAGAAGAAAGGCCGTTTCAGGGATTGGTTGAAGAGAAATAAGACGAGAATAGCTATAATAGCAGGAGGGTTGGCGACAGGTGTAACTACCGGGTTAGCCCATGTTCCATATGTTGCACAAGGAGCAATGTTGCTAGGAGCAGCAAGTGGATTAAGTTCACGATTACTTTCATATCTTTACAACAAAGATTTAGAGAAATTAAAAACTACAAATGATGAAAATGAAAGAAAGATACTAACAGAAAAGATGCTAGGGAAAGAAAAGAAAATGAAAATATTAGGATATGTTGGAACTTTCCTTGGAGGAGTTGCTGTAGGAAACTTTGCAACTAACTTCATAGCTTCAAGAATACCTGGAGGACAAACAGGAGCAACAGGAACACAAGAAACTGGAGGTGATACTACAACAACATCTGGAACAGAAGCTGGAACAACGGATACAAGTACACCAGTAGAAACAACACAGACAGCACCAGCTAATACAAGTACACAAGTAGGAACAACACCAACTGAAACCGTCACCAATGTACCAATAGCAACACCAGAAGTAACAGGAAATGGAGTTTTACTCTCAAACGGAAGAGTTAACCTACCAGGTTCAGCATGGAATGGTAACATTGCTGGAAATGCAGTAGGGAACCTACAAGGTGGAGAACTAAATTACTCTAACTATGCAGGTGGTTGGCATGAAATGGCACCAAAGATGCTTGAGAATGACTTAATTTCTGCAGGTATCAACAGAGACACATTACTAGGAAACCTTAGTACAGCTGATATTCATAGACTCATAAATGGATATCTCTCAGATATACAAAGTGGAGCTAGAGGAACAACAAACCCAGATTTACTAACAAATCTAGGTAAGTTAGGAACGGAGGGTGCACAGAACTTGATAAGTATAATACAAGGAAGATAATTAAATTAAGATATTAAAACAATGGATTACACAGAACAATTAGAACAATTAAAAAAGGGCTTCCTTGAAATAGGATTAACAGAAGAAACATTTGAAAAATTACAATCATTAGCATTGGAGGAATCATTAGACAGAGCTATGGGAGAGATGCCAGATGAATATATGAATAATGAAGAAATGAAGGAATTAGCAGAAAAGGAGATAAAGAGTGAAGAAGATTTTAGAAACTTGTATGAAACAGTATTTACCAAAATATACGGTGAGGAGCAAGGAAAAATAAAGAGCATAGAGTTCATCATAGAATATCTCAAAGAGTCATTAGAAATCGCTAAACAATCTAAAGATTTAGCAGAAAGATATCAAGCAGGAGATCCTGCAGCAATAGCTACAGTACAAGCAAATATTGACAATCCAGATGTAAAAGAAATTGAGAAAATAATGGCAGAGCAAGGATTATCAGCTCAACAATAAACCTCAATCTTACTTACAATAAAGGATGATTCTTCTTAACAGTTTCCTCAGCGAATTTCTCGCTAGCATGCACATACTTAGTAGTGGTATTAAGACTAGAGTGTCCTAGTAAGACCTGCAAAGCAACAGGACTAGCACCTTGTTCAGCCAAATAAGTGGCAAAACCATGCCTCAAACTATGTGCTGAAGTAGGTATCTGAATACCTAACTTCCTCCTATACTCAGCAATCTTCTCCTGAAAATGATTAGTAGAAATTCTAGCATCTGGCTTACCAGCCCTACTACCAGAAAAGGGGATAAACAGGGCAGGGGAGTCAAACTTATCCAAAAAACCATTCTCTCTATAACTCTCAACCATCTTAATATACCTCCTATTACCATCATCAAACATCTCCAAATTCAACTTAGACTTAGGCTCAACATCATCAGAATCAAGCCCAACAATCTCAAAAGTATCTGTAGCTATAGGCTGCTCACTCTCCTCTCTATCACTAAAAGCATACTCTAGCCTAACCTTCAAATAACGATTAAGCCAATCAAGACTCCTTGGAGTCATAAACACACTTCTCTCCTTCTTACCCTTACCAACAATATACAACTTCCCCTCACCATTTATCTGCTCCAAATCAAGACCAATCAACTCAGAAATTCTCATACCAGTAGCAAACAACATCTCCAACATACACCTATTACGAATAGCAATCTTCTCATCATGCTCAAACTCCATAGGAGCCTCAATCAACCTAACCAAATCATCCTTAGTCGCAACCTTCTTCAACTTCTTAGTACTCTTAACCATACCAATAGCATCAGGAGGCAAAGGAATCTCCAAATCCCACGAAATCCTAAACTTCAAAAAAGATCTAATAGCTGACAACATTCTATTAATACTATTCGGATCCAAACCCTCATTCTTCCTTCCCGCCTTATTACCAGGATGACTAAACACACCCAAAGTACCATACACCTTACTGTAAACTCCACTCAAAAATGTCTCTTCAAAATTTTCAGAACCATCACCACCATCAAACACATCACCAACAGGTGCAACTACACCAGAAGAATCTTTCAGACCCCTTACAGAGCCTCTCAGAGCCTCACTACTATTTTCCATTGTATTATCAACCTTTTTCTTACACATATCCCTAATTCTATCCAAATCCTTCAAATGCTCACCAGCAATCAAATACCCCTTAAACAAATTAATATCCCTCTTACCAACACTCATAAAATCAACATTCCTAAAATACAAAAAAACAGCAAAAATACACAAATCTCTCGCATAATGAATAATTGTCTGACGACTATAATTATCATTCTGCAAAGACAATAAAAAATCATCTTGATCATTAAGTTTTGGAAATTCAATCATAAATATATATTACCCTAAAATTAAAATTTAACAAAACTGGAGTAGGGGGCTTTTTTTCTAAAAAACAGAAAAAGTGAAAAATAGAGTAAAAAGAAGAGAATAAGGAAAAACAGAAAAAATATAATATTAATAAAAAGAAGTAAATATTCAAAATAAAAACATAGTTCAAATTAGATAAAAAAAGCAACCCCACCGGTCTTACCATAGCCCACCGTATATAAGGGACATTATACTCGGTTAGAGTATTTATTATTGTAACATATATTTCAGCAGAAGAGTACTCTATTCATAAAGTAACAAACATACAGAAATACTTCATATTTGCACTTAATAAAAAAATTCCTCCCCCTCCAAATTTAATGAAATTTTGACCCCTCTCAAAAAGCCTTTAGCAGAAGGTTATCCACAATGACACAATCATATTTACTATAGGATACTAAATACTATAGGTTTATATACCCACCTATGTTGAAAAAATGTTTCACTACCCCCACTCCCCCTACACTCTACATATCAAAAATATTCAAAACCAAAACAATGAGAAAAGAAATAATTAAAACTAAAATTTGAAATACAACATTCCTTCTATCAACCTGTACAAAAGATTCTCTAGTAGCAACACCTACAGTAAGAAAGTACCCCACCACAGGAATCACAGAAATTACCTCATGAACATTACCAGCAAGAAACACTCCACTAAACAACATAAATGGAATCAAAGTTGTAATAAAGGTTTTTCTAAACAACTCCCCCTCCTCCTCTATCCCCATATTCACATAATTCAACAAAGAAAGGAGAAGATAGAAAAGAAACAACGAACCTAAAAGAATATATACATTAAAATCGGAAAGCAAAAAACTAAATGTAATGAAATACATCATGAACACAGAGATAATATTGGACACAGTTCTAGCTACCTGCAACAAAGGAATCTTCTTAAACAAAGATACATTGAAAATATTTGCTGAAAGAAAAGAAAAATAGTTAACAAAGAAGAAAACAGCAACTAAGCCTAGTAGAATGAAAGCTTCATAAATCCTACTGAATTTTTGAAAGAAGAAAAATTCAACAAACAATTCTTGAGAGAAAACGAAAAGAGCTGGTTGTATTAAGGTAATTAAAGATTTCCTCTTTATCTGAAAATTAAAAGCCCAAAGAAGTCCAACAAAAACAATGACAAAATATATGAAAGCATTAAGGTATACACGACTTGCAACAACTCTTGTGTCTGTTTGAATAATTTTAGCGATGAATAATGAGATTGCGATAAAAGCGGCTAAAAGCAATAGCTTTCCTCGTTTCTCTCTATCTGTACTTGTTTCTGTTTTAATCGGCATACTGTAAACTTTCTGTATATTTTAACCCTTTTGGTGTCAAAACTCTTCCCCTTGATGTTCTTTTAATAAATCCACACTTCATTAGGAATGGCTCATTTACATCTGTAAGAGTAACCTCATCTTCTGAAATTGAAGCCGCAAGTGTAGAGAGTCCAATTGGACCTCCTGCAAAATTATTCAGCAACGACAGAAGCAGGTCTCTGTCAATCTTTTCAAGACCGTATTCATCAACACCAAGCATACTAATTGTACCTTTCACAACTTCTGTATCAATACTTTTCATACTCCTACTCTCGGCATAATCACGGCATCTTCTAAGCAATCTTAACCCTACTCTAGCAGTTCCTCTTGAAGAGCCAGAGAGAATTTTCAAAGCATCTTTCTCTATTTTAATGTTCCATAATCTACTTGCTCTGCCTAATATTGATACCAAGTCTTCTTCTGAGAAGAAATCAAGGCGTTGTATTAGCCCAAATCTATCTCTCATAGGGGAGCTAATTTTACCTATCTGAGTTGTTGCTCCAATTAAGGTAAAAGGCTCAAGACTTAATCTTAGAGTTTTAGCAGATGGTCCTTTTCCCATTACGATATCAAGCATTCTATCTTCCATCGCAGGATACAAGATTTCTTCAATAACCTTAGGCAATCTATGTATTTCATCAATGAAAAGAATATCATTTTTCTTCAAACCTGTTAAAATTGCCGCTAGATCACCCTGCCTTTCAATTGCAGGACCTGATGTAATCTTAACTGAAGCACCAACCTCATTAGCTATCGCCATTGCAAATGTTGTTTTACCCAATCCTGGAGGACCGTAGAAGAGAATATGGTCAATTACCTCTTTTCTTCTCTGAGCGGATTCAACCATCATTTTGAGAGTAGCTTTCTCCAAATCTCTACCAATTATTTCATCCAATTTTGATGGACGGATCTTCTCTTCGTACTTTCCTGTAGATGATTTAGAAATTGTAAATTCTTCATCTAGGACCTCTTCGTTTTGTTTTGATTTGCTAGATTGAATCATTCTTAAACAAGCAATCTTTTAATTAAAGATTCTATCTCAATATCCTTCTCATCTTTTACAATATCTTCAGCAGTGGAGATTTTTTCTTTGAGAGTATCACCAGAGAAGCCAAGCGCTTTTAATGCTTCTTTTACTTCTTTTAAGATTTCTCCATTCTCTTCAATGTCTTTACTGAAATCAATTTTACCCCTTAATTCAAGTATGATTTTTTGTGCTGTTTTCAAACCAAGCCCTGGTACTTTGCTTAAAGCTCTTGCGTCTCCTTCGTTCACAAAGTCTTCAATTTCTTGTCTTGAGAACATTGAGAGTATTGCTAGACCTATTTTGGGACCGACTCCAGATACATTTATGAGTTGAATGAAGAAATCTCTTTCGTCTTCTTTGATAAAACCAAAAAGAGTTTGAGAGTCCTCTCTTACATGTAAGTAGGTATACAGTGAGTAGATTGAGTCTTTTGGTGGACAGATGTATGAGTTTGGAATATTTATTCTGTACCCTACTCCACTGTTTGTAAGGATATCTACATATGAGTCTTTTCCTATGTTTGATTTGAGTAAACTGCCTGTTATATATGTAATCATATATGTATATTATACAGGATTGTGTGAAAATTTGTTTTAGATTCAATTTTTACCTGTTTTCACAACCACTTTTGTATATTTGAATGCCAAATATTCTGAATCTTACACAACGGATGTAGTTTTCGTTACATGCATAATCTGAAATCCTACCTTTGGTGGAGATGTCTGAGATATCTACCTCATATCCTAAACCTTTGGCTAGATGGTAGCTGTGTCCATTTGCATCAGTGAGAAGATTTGTATCAGCAAATACTGGGGCGACTCTTCTGTCTACTACACTCCAAAAATCAAAAAGGACAATACTGAGCCATACAATTAGGAGAATTTTGAGTACTATGAGTGGATATTTAATATATTTATTTGTATTTCTGTCTTTAGATTTCACATCCATCTTTGTGTATGGTTTTGTTAAAGATATTAAATGTTGTGCAGGTATCATACTTGTTTAATCGTAAGCTTGGGCAGGTATCTGTGATGATATTGCCATTCTCATCAAGAACTGACATGTAAATACGATATCCCCAACCTACGAATTTGTCTTGGCAACGAAAAGTATCAGAATAGCAGGAGTTATTCACAACCTTTTTTGCAAACAGAGGTTTCTTTCTTCTTACTGCAACATTAAAGAAATCAATACCGACAATTAGGAAATACAGAAAACATAAAAGCAGAATGCAAAAACCAATAGCTTTAAGATATTTTTTCATCTCACTCACATTCTAGTGGAAAACATTTATTAAATCAAATTACAGAAAAATTTTCTTCAAATACATAGCTCTCTTTGTTAAATCAACAAAAAAATATTTCATACTATCCCATAACATCTTAAATATTTATGAAAAACACCTAAGAAACACTTACTGTGTAAAGCAAAACTAACGAGTTCAACACATATTTGCATTCTTAATAGTAACCTCAGTTGCAATGGCGATGGCGATGGCATCAGCAGCATCATCTGGCTTAGGAATCTTCTTTAATCCACATATCATTCTCACATTTTCTTGTACCTGCTTTTTATCTGCTTTACCATACCCTGTAATTGAATTTTTTACTTGTAATGGAGTAAATTCTCGTATTGGAATAGCATGTTTTTCCAAGGAAAGAAGAATTACCCCCCTAGCCTCTCCTACTGCAATTGCAGTCTTGGCATTATTACAGAATAATAGCGTTTCAATACCAGCATAATCAGGATTATGTGATTCAATCAATTCATTAAGGTCATCATAAATTTCTGAAAGTCTTTGAGATACTGTTAGACCCTTTTCTGTTAAAATACAACCGTAATCAACTATATTTGGATTGGAGTCTGTATCAAAATCTAAAACAGCCCAACCTGTTGTCGCAAGACCTGGATCGATTCCTAATACTCTCATATGGTAGTTATTCTAAATCACTCCAAACATTTTGTACATCGTCATTTTCTTCTAGTTTCTCCAAAGCAGATGTAGCTTTTTCTAGCTCTGCTCCTGAGAGTGATTTTGAAAGATTTGCCTCTTTAATCAATTCTGCTTCTTTAATTACATAACCTAACTCTTCTAATTTACTTCTTACAGAACCTAAATTTTCATATTTGGTATATATGTTAAATGCATGTTTACCATCAATCTCTGTTTCTTCAATATCTAAAACACCTTCTAAATCCATG
>JBHAMS010000046.1:0-4274 GCA_041828405.1 Candidatus Dojkabacteria bacterium | reverse complement strand
GAGAGATTTCCGCATATGAAGTAGTTCAATACTACTTGGACAGGATAGAGAAATACGACAAAACATTAAACACATTCATTACACTTTGTGCAGAATCAGCAATTGCTAAGGCTAGAAGATATGATGATAAATTTAAGAGATTGAAGAACAAGAAACTCGGTGGTATCCCTCTTGGGATTAAAGATGCATATTCAACAAAATGGTTACTTACTACATGCGCTTCACATATACTTGATGGGTACAAACCTGTATTTAATGCGACGGTAATGGACAAAATCAATGAGGAGGAAGGAATAATTCTTGGAAAAAATAACTTAGATCAGTTTTGCCACGGTTCTGGTACAACAACATCGTACTACGGTTCATCAAGAAATCCTTGGGATATTACCAAGTTACCTGGTGGATCAAGTGGTGGCTCAGCATCAGCTTTAAGTGCAGATCTTTGTGCAGGAGCTCTTGGAACAGAAACTGCAGGATCAATTAGGTTACCATCTTCTTGGTGTGGACTTGTTGGACTAAAGCCAACATACGGTAGAGTCTCAAGATATGGAGTATTGGCAATGGCTTCTTCTTTAGATTGCCCAGGTCCAATTGCAAAATCTGTAAAAGATGCAGCACTACTTCTTGAAGTAATAGCTGGACACGATCCAAAAGACTTTACAACATCAAAGAAGAAAACAGGAAATTACCTAGGAGACTTGAATGTAGAATCAGTTAGAGGAAAGAAAATCGCGATTCCAAAACAATACTTAGAGTTAGACTTAGAAGATGGGGTTAGAAAAAACCTACTAAATGCAATAGATATTCTGAGAGATTTAGGGGCAAAAGTTGAAGAGGTAGACATACTAGATCCAAAATATGCAATAGCTGTGTATACTGTCACTTGCAGAAGTGAAGTATCATCAAATCTCGCTAGATATGATGGGACTAGGTTTGGTTTGGAAGGAAGTAAGAACGACACCATAACCAACTTTTATGAAAGTACACGAGGTGAAGGTTTTGGCAAGGAGAACAAAAGAAGAGTAATGACAGGTACATTCTCGCTTTCAGCAGGATTTGCAGATGAATTTTTTAAGAAATCAGAGAAAGTCAGACAGTTAATAAAGAATGATTTAGACAATATATTACACAAATACGATGCAATCGTTGCACCAACAACACCCTCTACTGCACTTAGTGACAAAGATGCAGAAAACCCTCTATTCGGAGAGAATGCAGACATATTAGCAGAAGCAAGCTCGGAAGCAGGATTACCTGGAATAACAATACCTTCAGGGCTTTCAAAGAAGATGCCAACAGGTGTACAGTTCATTGGAAGAAGATTTGATGAACAGACAATATTAAATATTGCTTACGGAGTGGAGAAAAGCACAGGAAGATTGATCCCTGATCTGAGAAATGTATAATTAGGTAATGAAACTGCTTAAAATACTCTCAATAATTGGAATTTGCATAGGTCTTTCCCTACTATCATTTTCAACATACATAATTCTTTCTGAAAAGAAAGAACCAAAGACATCTACAAAAATTTCACAAGACATTCAAGGTGAAAACAACATATCTAATGAACAACCTCAAGAGAGTCAACTCACTTTTTCTGAAAAATCAAATGATACAGAGAGTAAAACAAACAACGATACAAAACAGAATGAAGAAAAAGTTGTTGAAACTAAATTAAGCCAATCAGCATGGATACCGTATTGGGCTTTTCCTTTAGGTTTTGAAAGTCTAAAAGAGAACAAAGATATCATTGATACCGTAAATCCAGTATTGTATTCCATAAATTCAAATGGGCAATTACAAAGAAATAGTATTTCCGAGCAACAACTGAAAGAGTTTTTGCAATATACAAAGCAAAACAATATTAGGGTAATTCCAACGGTCAGTTCAAATAATTTCGCAAATATGGATAAATTGCTTTCATCAACAGCCAACTATCAATTGAATATTAAAAATATTGTAGAAGAGGTAAATAAATATGATTTTGATGGGATAGATCTTGATTACGAAGCGATAAACAGTGTGTATGGGAATGAGTATATAGAGTATTTGAGGGGTTTGAAAAGTGCTTTAGGGAATAAAATCTTTTCTGTTACTTTGCTACCTCAGTGGGGAAATGCACAGTATACAGAAAAAGCTGAAACTAGAAGTATACAGAAATATTCTCAAATCGGGAGTATTGCTGATGAAGTTAGAATTATGACATACGATTACACTTCTCCATCATCACCAAATGCTGGACCAATTGCACCAATTGATTGGATTGAGCAAGTCATTACATATGCTAAACAAGCTGGCATTCCTACTAAAAAGATATATCTTGGAATTCATCTGTATAGTTATGAGTGGAATAACGGAAAGATTTCAGCATTAACAAATACAACTGTAAAAAACATCGTAGAGAAGATTGGAAATAGTGCAAAGTATGATACTAAAATAGCTGAAGGATATGCACAATATACATGTTCTGAAGGTAGTACATGCACCCTATACTACCAAACAAATCAAGGTGTCAGAGAAAGGAATAGTTTAGCAAAAAAGCATGCTCTAAAGGGAGTTGCATACTGGAGAATAGGTGGTGAATTAGATCTTCTTAAATAGATTACAATTCACCAACACTGCATGTAGAGGTAAATGTAACTGGAATCGCAAACTCCTGTGCATTGTCTCTACCATCTTGCTCAACAAGAACAACTTCACCTTGACCAATACAACCAGCACCACACTGAACAACTGCACTGAATTTTGAAACAGTATTATCACTCTCATCAACTTCTGCATCAGCCATTGTTTGATATACAATACTTTCTCCAATTCTAATTTTCACTAAAAAAGATCCATCATGCAACCATTCATTTGGAACAATACCTTTAACATCAAAATTACACTCTACCGAATCATTGTACTTAGGATACTCTACAGATACTTTCTTTTTGTCTGAAATTACAATTTGCTCTCTCTTCTCATGTTCTACTGGAGGTTTCTTGTTGAAAACATCATTCTTGTAAAGAATACATAGAAGACAGGTAACTAAGGTTATTAGAAAGATGGTAACTATTACGAAATTTCTATTTTTCATAAAGATATGTTGACAGTTTATTTCCCATTATATTTGGATAACTACCAAAATGCAAAATAAAAGGGAATAGAAGTGTCAAGCTCCAGAAGAATCACTTTTAATCAGTATCTTTTTGATATATAGGACAGCATGGAATGAGGCGCCCGAGACTCGAACTCGGCACCTACTGCTTAAAAGGCAGTTGCTCTAACCGGATGAGCTAGCGCCCCATATCCTCAATCACAAGGCATTATACTATCAACAAGAACAATAATACAAGCTTTACAAATAAAAACAATAATGGAAATCACTCTAACCTACTCTCTTAACCATACTTTTAATAGGTTCAAATGTCCTCCTGTGAATATCACACACACCAAATTCCTTAATAGCCTCAATATGTTTCTTCGTACCGTAACCAACATGAGTATCAAAACCGTACTCTGGGAATTTCTTAGCATACTCCTTCATAATCCTGTCTCTAGTAACCTTAGCCAAAACAGAGGCACTTGAAATAGAATAATGATACAAATCACCATGATTCATAGCCTGCATATCATAACCATCAATAAGAAGAATACCTCCATCAGCAATAATATAATCAACCTTACAACCAAGCTTCTTCTCAACACCTCTAAGAGCAGAAATCATTGCCTGATGTACAGCTTCTCGTATACCTAGAACATCAATCTCTTTAGAATCTACAATACCAACAGCATATGCAGTTGAAAGCCTACAAATATCATCATATGCCTTCTCTCTCTGCTTCACAGTCATCTTCTTACTATCCCTAACACTCTCCACAACTTGATCAGGAGCTGTAATCACAACTGCACCAGCAACTACAGGACCTGCAAGTGGGCCTCTACCAGCCTCATCTAAACCAACAACATATTTCAAACCTTTAGACCAAAGCTCACTTTCTAATTTAATATCTGGATATATCATACCCATATATGGTAGCATATATAGATGAAGATTTTTACAACAATTTTAATACTGCTCACAATGTACACAACAACAGGCTTTGTTGCTTTCGCCCAAACGGAAACAACTCAGACTCAACAAGCAGAACAACAAACAGAAGAGCAAAAAGAGGCTACAGAAGAAAAATCTGAAGAGAGTCAAAATCAACCAACAACACAACAGCAGCAACAAACAAGACCAAATACAAGTAGTAGTACATTTTCAATTGGAATACTTCTCGCTGCATTTT
>JBHAMS010000045.1:0-12966 GCA_041828405.1 Candidatus Dojkabacteria bacterium | reverse complement strand
CTCAGATGAAGGAAAAGATGTCTTTGACCTAATCAAATATGCAAAAGATGCTGGTTTTGAATATATTGAAATTTTTACTAACGCTCAATATATCACAGCAGAAGTTGCAGACAGGATTAAGGACTTAGGCATATGTGTTGCAACATCTCTGTACTCTGTCGACAATGAAGTACACGACAAGATAACAGGTGTAAAAGGAAGTTGTAGGAGAACAAAATATGCAATTAGATTGTTAAAGGACAGAGATGTTAAACTGCGAGTAGCAGTTATTCTCATGTCCATAAATGAAGGGACAATTCCTCAAACAATGAAGTATTTACGAGAGCTTGGAGTAGAGTATCGTAATCCAGATCCTGTAAGACCTACAGGTTTGGGTAGAGATGCAAGGCTTGTACCATCAAAAGAGGCTCTTGAAAAGTACTACTACTTTGATGAACCTGAATTTTCAACATCATTGGAATCATTTCGACAAAACAGCACATCTAATGTCTGTTTAGGAAAAAAGATGGTTTTGAAAGAAAATGGGGAAATTTTGCCATGTGTTTTTTCAAGAGATACAGTTCTTGGTAACTTCAAGAGAAATTCCTTAGAGGAAATTCTAAATGGAGGAGAAGCTGAGAGTGTAAGAGGTTTGACGAAAGATTCTGTCTATGTGTGCCAAGACTGCGAGTTTAGGTACGCATGTCATGACTGTAGAGCTTTGTCGTCAGCTGTTTATGGAGATATCCATGCACCAAATCCGAGATGTACATACAATCCATATACTGGTACATGGGGTAAGGGACACTGGATTGAAAGAAATGATTACTATACATTTGTTGATTGTTGAAAGGGGATAGATTATGTATACACCTAATGGTAGCAAGAAGAAAAAGAGAGCTGAAGAATTAAATCAGCTAAGTTTGTTTGAAGAACCAAAGGTTCTTCTGGTTACAGATGAGCATTTGAATATTGATGAGCATCTTGATTTGCACGATGAACATAAAATGGACTTAGATGATGCAAGTGTTGAGTGTGGCCCAACTTGTGGACCTTTGGGCAATTGTCGTCCAGATTGCTATCCGCATGATTAAGTAGTAAAACAATTTGAGGAGTTATGAACTCTTTTTTAAGATATAGCTCCTCAAATGTAAAATAAAAATATTCCAATATAAACAATATTTCTTGATATGATATAATACAGCTTACTGGTGGGATAGCTCAGTCGGTTAGAGCATGGGATTCATAAACCCAAGGTCGGTGGTTCGATTCCACTTCCCACCACATATAAGAATTTTCACAACTAAATTTATACTATATTTTCATAAAATGTCTGAAGAAAAAAATGTTGAGAAGAAGAAACCTAGCAGTAGTGAGAAGGTGTACAAGATAGATATTAGAACTATGCCTCAAAGGAAATCTTTCCATATTCCTACAATAATTTTAATAATAGGTTTTGCAATTCTGTTAAGTGTAGGATCTTACTTTTTACGGAATTTAACAGGTAAGGGAGATGAGGTAGCTGTTAGTGAGATTGTTACAGATATCTCTGAGAAGAAATATGACAAAATACATTTGAAAAGCGATAAGATTGTTTTAATTACAGAAGAGAATAGAGATGGGGTTAAGATTCAGAAGAAGAAATATGCTTTATTGCCTGAGAATGCTAATTTCTTTGATATTCTTTCTAACGCAGGGATTAAAGTTCAGGATTTAGAGAATGATTTCTACAAACCAAATGTAAATATTACATTTGGGGATATTGTTACATTTCTCTTCTTAGGTGTTGCTGTTGTTTTTGGTTATGTAATGCTTAAAAATCTTCAATCTTCAGGTGGTAAGATTATGGACTTTGGGGAGAGTAAAGCTAGGTTGCTTTTTGGTAAGAAAACAGGGACTACTTTTGATTCTGTTGCTGGTATTGATGAGGTGAAGGAAGAGTTGACGGAGATTGTAGATTTCCTAAAAAATCCTAAAAAGTATACAGAGGCTGGTGCTAGGATACCTAAGGGTGTACTTTTGGCCGGTGCTCCTGGTACTGGTAAGACTCTTTTAGCAAAAGCTATTGCAGGTGAGGCTGGGGTTCCATTCTTTCATACTTCTGGTTCTGAATTTGAGGAGATGTTGGTAGGTGCTGGTGCTTCTAGGGTTAGAGATCTTTTTAAGAAGGCTAGGAAGGCTTCTCCATGTATTGTTTTTATTGATGAAATTGATGCTGTTGCTAAGAAGAGGGGTACTGTTTTGCACTCTGGAGCTGGGGAGCAGACTTTGAATCAGATTTTGGTTGAGATGGATGGTCTTGAGGAGAGGGAGAATGTTATTGTTCTTGCTGCTACAAATAGACCAGATGTGTTGGATACTGCGATTTTAAGGCCGGGTAGGTTTGATAGGACGGTTGTTGTCCCTATGCCTGATGCTAAGGGTAGGAGGGCGATATTGGATGTGCATGCTAAGAACAAGAAATTTGAAGATGGTGTTGATTTGGATACTTTAGCTAAGAAGACTGTTGGATATTCTGGTGCTGATTTGGAGAATCTACTTAATGAGTCTGCCATTATGGCTGCAAAAGATAATCGTAAGAAGATTTCACAGGAGGATTTAATGGAGGCATATTTGAAGGTTAAATTGGGTAGGAAGAAGAAGGGTGATAAGGAGGAGGATGATATTAAAAAGACAGCTTACCATGAGGCTGGTCATGCAATTGTTGCTAAGTTTACAGAGGGAGCTGATCCTGTTGAGCAGGTTTCCATAATTTCAAGGGGTATGACTGGTGGTGTTACGGTGTATTTGCCTGAGAAGGAGAGAAATACTTTGTTTAAGAAGCAGATGCTTGCTTGGTTGAGGACTGGAGTGGCTGGTAGAGCTTCTGAGGAGATATTTTTGGATGATATCTCTTCTGGTGCTTCTTCGGATATTGAGCATGTTACAGAGGTTGCTAAGGAGATGGTTATGAAATACGGTATGAGTGAAAAGTTGGGTATGATTAAGTACGGTGATTTAGATGAGACTAGTCATTTAGGTTTTGCATATGGTGGTGGTAGAGATTACAGTGAGAAAACAGCTCAACTGATTGATCAGGAGATTAAGGATTTGGTTGATGAAGCATACAAAGATGCAAAGAATCTTCTAGTTGAGAAAAAACATTATGTGGAGAATTTAGTTAAACTTCTTTTAGAGAAAGAGGTTGTCACAAGAGATGAGTTTGAGGAACTATTTGCATAGTTTCCTGTAAAATATCTTTTTTGTAATGGAAATATTTGTAAGAGTGATGAGTAAATCACCACTCTTACATTAAGCATCTATATTAGAGTACACTTGTATCTTCGCAGAACCACATCTTTGTAACCTTTTTACTCTCGTTAAAACAAAGAGATATTAAAGCTTTCTGACTTGGATATGTCCCAACTAGGCAATTATTAGCTGTATACTCTTTGAATTCCTCATTCTGTGTAAGAGATGCTTTCTGCTCCTTACTGATTGGAAATGTCCAGTTAGTTTTACCATTCAAAAATTCTGCAAGTTCTAATGTTGCTTGTACAGATTCAAAAGTTTTTTCCTGTTTTGGTGAATTGTAATGAATTAAAACCGTCTTTTCTATATATCCTAAGAAAGGTTGTGTGTCTCCAGTATTAAGTATTGCTTTAATATTCTCTAGCTCACTATTTGCTAACGAAATCTCAGGTTTCTGTGGCTCTGGTGTAGGAGTTGGTGTAGGAGTAGGTACAGGAAGAATATGTGCCTCTTCTTCCTCTTTCTCTTTGTTTTTCTTTTCATTTAATTGCTCTTGTAATCTCTTGTTCTCCTTCCTTAAATTATCATACTGCATGTATCCTAATCCAGAAACTGCAATTGTCAATGCAACAATTACAACAACAAGCACTGTTGTCGTCGCAAAAGCAGGTACTCTTGTACTTGTTTTGTGTTTATTCATAAAATATATATATATTAAATAAATTTAAATAATTAGCTCTTTTTTACACACTTATCCTCTTTTAATTCATAATCAGAAGGACAGGTCTTAATCTGATCAGCTCTCTCTATTCTTGTACACTTGTTACCTTCTAATGTATATGTTTCTTTACATGTTTGAACATTTACCTTCTCTGCTTTTGTATAGCATTTACCTTGGTAAGATACTAAGCCATTAGAACAACTATGTGTACTTTCGCTATCTATTCTATGGTAGTAGCAAGAGCCATCTTCAAGGTAAGAAGACTCTGGATCTATACCACAAGCTTCTCCTCCTCTTTTCTCTGTATAACAATACAGCTTTCCATCTATTTCCTTTTCAAATATTGTGGGCATAGGAGGACATCGTTTTATCTTCTCCCCCTCATTCTTATATGTCCCACATGGACCTTCAGGACCAATCTCTATACTACCTTTTGGACATCCAGTATATGTTTGAGGTGCTTCTTCTTCTGTTTTTTCGCAGACATCTCCTACAATACTGTATCCAGTTGGACAGTGTGGTGTTGGTAGAATATCTTTCACAGTTGTTTCTTCCCTTGTTTCTTCCTTTTCTTCTTCTAATACTGGTGATTTCTTGAGGAATGCAACAAAGATTAGATAGCATGTGATTAAGAAAAGTAGGATAGCGACTGCGATTAAAATTTTTACAGTACTACTCTTTTCTTCGATATTCTCTGTATTTCCCTCTGTATTTTTCTCTCCGTCCATAATAAAATTTGTAAAAAATTAAATAGCTAAAGAACTGTAGGAATATTATTTTGGCATTCCTTCACAGGCACTCCCATACCGACTAAGTTACCATTTTCATCTTCACATATTTGCACACTTAGTATTAGGAAAAGGAGTACTGAGATAGCAAGAAGAACTTTCTGCTTTTTGGTTAGAGAGGTCTTTTTAGAAATATTTTTACTCTCTTCTTGCATATGTTTTTGTGTAAAAAGTTAAATATAACTTCTACTATTAGGAAAATATATCAAATTTAAGAAATGAGGACAAGAATATTACATTTTACATACCGTTGCCTGATTTAAAAATGACACCGAAACTAAGGTCTTGATAATATGTATTTTGTAAAAAATGGTGGGTTTTGTTAGACTAAAATATCTAAAAAAGAACCTAGTATCGTCTATTATTAAACATATAATTTTAATAAATAAGTGTATGTATAGAATTATTGTCAAAGTTGGAAATGAAGAAATAGATGTTTTTAATGCATATTTGTCTGTTGTAAAAGATAAATCTTTTTTCAAAGGTAGGTTAGATAGGAAAACATTTTTGGGTTTTGTGTGGGTAAATGTTGTAATTTATCTTTTATATTGTCTTTTGTTGTTACTTTTAAATATCAATCCTTTCGTTAGAATTTTGGGTGCTAATCTACTTTTGATTGTTTCTCTTATATATTCTCTTGCTATTTTGCGTCCTAATAGGAGTGCCCTTGTTAAAAGGTTGCATGATGTTGGCATCTCTACTATTGGAGGCTTCTGCCTTTTTTGTGTCCCTGTAGCTATTGTTACCGCTTTCTTTCTAGTAGGTGTTTGCAAGAATCCTTTCCAGTCAAATCCTGTAGATTATACATTCTTTGACGCTCTCCCTCTTTCTGTACTATATTCTCCATTACTAGCATTATTCATTATTTTCTTTTTCCCTGCAGTTTTTTTTGTGTCCGCTTTTAGCTTTTTGGAACCGTCCCAAAATTTTAATTTTCAATTAAAGCTTACCAGTCTGCTATTACTACTAATAGGGGTGCTGGTAATCCTCTGTTCTTTACCCGGTACAGAAGGAGAGAATAAATATGGAGATGCTCCAGAAGTTGTAGAAGTAAAAAGTTCTAAAGTTCGTAAAGATATTAAATCATAAAGGATAGGTGTATCAGTCTAGTAAAAATATCTCTCTACTGTCTCATTACATATTCATACCACTCAGTTAAACTAAAGTTATGAGAATAGCACCAAAAACAATAATTCATATTGGCATAGAGCAAATCTTTAATAAAGAAGTATGATGTCTTGATGTAATACCAAAAGAATACTTCTCCATTTCAGTATCATTTGCCATTGGACAAGACTGATAGTTAAAACTGAAATCCATGTGTGTTAAAATCAAGTATGAATTTAGTAAAAAATGGTAAAGACAGATTCCTTGCCATAGATGCCAATGCCATAGTACATAGAGCATTTCATGCATATCCATCATCTCTACAAACAGAAGATGGCTTACAGGTAAACGCTGTATACGGTTTTACTGTTATGCTAATGACAGCATTGGAACTCTTTGATCCTAAGTATGTACTATGCTCATTTGATACTGCTAAACCAACATTTCGACATGCTGAATTTGCTGATTACAAAGCAACAAGAAAACCAACAGACCAGTCCCTCATAGATCAATTCCCAATGGTAGAGGAGATATTGAAAGCATTCAACATTCCAATTCTAAAAAAAGAGGGTTTTGAAGCAGATGATATCCTTGGAACAATATCTAGATTGGTTAAGGAAGGAAAGTGGAGTAATGAAAATATTGAATTGTACATATTAAGTGGGGACAGGGATTTGTTGCAATTGGTAGGAGGAGATGTAAGGGTATGTTTACCATCTGGTAATTTCAAAAATCTTGTAGCATATGATAGAGATGAGACTTTTAATCATTTAGGTTACTATCCTGAACAGGTCATAGATTTCAAAGCGATAGCTGGTGATTCTTCTGACAATATTCCGGGTATTAAAGGTATTGGTAGCAAGAGTGCAATTGAATTACTGGGTAGATATGGCTCATTAAATGAGATATATGAACATCTTGCTGAGTTGAAACCTAGACAGGCAGTTTTGTTTAGAGAGGGTTTGGAGCAGGCAGAGTTGAGTAGAAGACTTGCTACAATTGAACAGCATGTAGGTATCTCAATATATCTTGAGAATTGTGTTTTGAAAGATTTTGATAAGGCTGAAGTAACACAAGTTTTCAAAAAGTATGCATTTAGATCTTTGATTGCTAGATTGGATAGGTTGAAGGAAGATGATCAAAAAAGTATGAACATGCAATTAGATATATTTTCAACTCCTGTTGAGGAGACAGTGTGGAGTAGTTGTGATAATATTAACAATTTCTTGAAAGATTGTAGTAAGGTTGTGTGTGTATATATTGATGCTGATGAGTCTGCTACTGGGCATATGTATATGATTGTGAGAGGTAGGAAGGAGAGTGGTGAGAAACATGATCTTGTGTGTAAGGAGGAGTGTTTTACCATTGATTTGAATGGTGAAACTACTACATATGGGTTTGAGAATTCTGTTGGTTATTACAATTTTGAAGGTAGTGTTAAGATTCATGATGTTTGTCTTTTTGCACATTTAATCAATTCTGAGAGGAGGGGATATTCTTTGAAGGATTTGTCTTTTGATTATTCGGACACTGTTCTTTCTGAGAAGATTTTTCCAAATCAGATTGGTGTTGTGTTAGATGTGGTTGAGGGTATGAGGTTGAAGCAATTGGAGGTTGGTAATGGTATTGAGTTGTATGATTATACTAAGAGTAGTTTGAGGGATTTTTTGAGTATTGATTCTGATTACTATTCAAATATTGTGAATGAGTTGGAGGTGCCTGTTTCAAAAATTTTGTATGAGATGGAGAGTAGGGGAATTCTTTTGGATATTGATTGGCTTAATGGTTTGGAGGGGAGATTGAGTAGTGAGATTGCTGAGCTGAGGAGTAATATTTTTGGTACGATTGGTCACGAGTTTAATGTTAATTCTCCTAAGCAGTTGGCGGATGTTCTTTTTAATGAGTTGGGATTACCGTCTAACAAGAAGGGTTCTACTAGGGAGAGTGTTTTGGAGGGTTTGAGGGGGTTGCATCCAGCTATTGAATATATTTTGAAGTACAGGGAGTTGAATAAGGTGTTGACGACATATGTTTTGCCTTTGATTGATATTGCTAATGATTGCGATGATGGTGTTGTGCATACAGATTTTAAGCAGACAGGGACTACTTCTGGTAGGCTTTCTTCTGTTAATCCTAATTTGCAGAATATTCCTGCACAGGGGGAGTGGGCAGAGGAGATTCAGAGAGCTTTTGTTGCTAGGGAGGGTTTTACTTTTTTAGCTATTGATTATTCTCAGATGGAGCTTAGGATTATGGCACATCTTGCGAATGATGATTTGTTGATTAAGGATTTTGAAGATGGTTTGGATATTCATTTGTCTACTGCGGGTAGGATTCTTGGTAAGGATGTTGGTGATGTTACTAAAGAGGAGAGGAGTTTAGGAAAGACTGTTAATTTTGGTATTTTGTTTGGGCAGACTGCTTTTGGTTTGGCTAAGATGTTAGGTATTGATGGTCGTGTTGCTGCTGAGTATATACAGAGTTATTTTTCTCATTATGTTGGTGTTGAGCAGTATATTAGGAATTTGGAGAGGGAGGGTTACAAGAGGGGGTATGTGCAGTCTATGTTTGGTACGACTAGGCATATTCGTGGTTTGAGTTCTCGGAATTTTAGGGTTTTGAAGGCTGCTCAGAGAGAGGCTGTTAATATGCCTATTCAGGGTAGTGAGGCTGATATTATGAAGTTGGCTATGGTGAGGCTTCATGATTTGATTTTGAAGGAGTTTGATGGTGATGCTTTTATTTTGCTTCAGATTCATGATGAGTTGATTTTTGAGGTTAAGGAGAGTAGGTTGGAGGAGTTTAGAAAGAGGGCTGAAGATATTACGAGAAGAGTTGTTTCTCTTAATGTGTCTTTGGATATTAGTTCGTCGGTTGGGAAGAGTATGGCGGAGTTGTAGAATTGTTTAGGAATTGGTTTACTATATAGTCTTCGCTTTTATTGAAATGATTACCCGAAAAGATCACTCTTAGACTTAAATAAATTATTAATGTATACTGAGCGATATGAATATCAAAGACTGGCAAACTGTCATTCTCTGGGTGACGCCTATTGGTCTCTCTATCTTTCTCATGGTTTTAATTTCTAAATTATGTGATTTTGTAGAAAAAAGGAAGATTAGATATCTGTACAAGTATGAGAAGAAAAGATATTTATTAACGAAATCAGAGAGTGATTTCTACAAACAACTTCTATCTTTATTTGGTGATAAGTATTACATCTTTCCTCAGATCCATCTAAGCTCTATTTTGAATCATAAAATTCCCGGACAGAACTGGAAAAAAACATTGAATTGTATAAATCGAAAATCAGTAGATTATGTTTTTTGTGAGAAAGTCTTTCTTTCGCCTCTTCTTGCAGTAGAATTTGATGATATTACTCATGTAATAAATGGTAGGAGAGATAGAGATATTGAAATTGAAAGAATTTTTGAAGAAGCAGATTTTCCTTTATTGAGAATTCCATACGCTGACAAAAATAAGAAAGATAAGATTCTGCAGTCGGTGAATTCCATCTTAGAACGAAAGACTTCAGTATAGAAAAGAATGGATGTTTTTATTTACTCTTTATGTCAAAAATAAAAGCAAGTATTTTGTGTGAAAAGGAGGATCTTGTTTATTTTAGAATGATTTCAGAGTTTAGTTTGTTGTTGGAATATACAATATTTTTAATAAAGATTGGTTCTTTTAACAAAATATTTGAGATATACAATTATATATTTGAAAGATATTTTCCTGAGAATGTTAGTAGTTTGGACAATATTAATTATGAGAATACATTTTTAGGTAAGTATTCTAAAGAAACGATTGAGATATATAGAGGTATGTTGGATTTATGGATTGTATTACAAGAGAAGACATATTTTGATGATGAGGAATTGAAGAAATTGCAAAATATTTACGACAAGGTTGAAAAGTTGATGCCTAGGATTTAAGATTTTTCTTACTCTCCCAAATCTTTGTATCCTCAGTATCGTAACCAAGTGTATATTCAATGGATGTTTTAATATACCAATGTAGATATGTTTCTAAATAGTATTCAACATTCTTCTGACTACATACATTCAAACCAACATACAAACCTACAAGTGCTGCTTCATATGCTCTTTCGTCTTTATATTTATCAGCAACAGATATTGTGAATTGTATTGCTCTTTTGAATATATCTGCCTCTTCCTGTGTTACTGTCTTTTTTAATTTCTTTTTCATTACACTTATTCTATATTATTTTAATGTTTTTACGAACAGATATTTATGTGGATATTACAATGTTTTTCATGGTATAACATCTTATAGCTTTAATAGCTTATTAAAGTGGTTCATTAAAACGGTCTTCAGACCTAAATAGAAAGGATTCTCATCATGTCTACAATTGTATTAGCAAGCTTGGTTGTTGTCTTACTTCTCTGCCTCTCAATCTGGACAGTATCTAAGTACTTTGTAAAAAGAGATCTGTCTTTGAGCAAGATGTTTAAGACTATCGTAGTTGTCTTCTTTCTTGTCTCTATTTTGATAGATATGTCAAGTCTTTTTAAATACTATGCATATTCTAAATTTATTGAGAAAGGCATTCTAATTGCCATAATTTCTCTGGGAATATGTATTGTATATGTTGGTGTATATCTACATGCTATTGATGCAATGCTGTATTTATACTCAGCTATTAGCTTAGAATATGTGATTAACTATTTTCTACCAATTCTTGGGATAATTGTGTTTAAACAGATGTTTGTTGTGTCGTATTTTAATAACTTTTTAATTACATCTGTTATATATCTCGTTGGGATTTTGTTCATCATTATTATTACTAAGTGTTTCTTCTTTGATTTGAAAGGAGATTCTGAGTAAACCTTTCTTTAACTCCTTTGAGGAGTATCTTTACAATATTTTTTGTAATTTTACTCCTCTTTTTTTTTCTTTAATTAGTGAAAATTTTTATTAAAACTTTTAATATCTGTAATGCTTGTGGATATAAATATTGAGAAGCTCACACCTCAAAAATGTAGAGTATTACAAAATTCAAGAGCTGTATACATATGCGATTTTCGTGCTTTAGGAGAGTCATTTGATTATGAAATACCAGCAATGTGGAAGTATGAAAATATTGCTCCATGGATACTTCAAGGTAAGTGTGTTGCGGTTAATGAAGATTTTGAAAAAATTAAATATTTTAATGAAAATAATTTCGTAGTTGTAAAAAAGGATAAATATGCTAAAACATCTGTAGTAAAAAGGTTAGAAAAAGTTCTTCCTTTTGATAGTTATGAAAATATTGATGCTATATATACCTTTGTCCCACACCCTGATATTGATTCTTTTGCAATGAAGCATAATCTTCATCTGAATTATACCTATGATGATTTCCAGAAATACAATTCTAAATTAGAGCAGAAGAAGTTGTTAAAGAATCTTACTCCAACTTGGAATGAGGTATACAGAGTTGAGGATTTGAATATGTATATCGGGGAAGAGTTTTTCTTAAAGAAGTCTTTTGGTTCAGGAGGTTATTCTGTTTCTGATTTGTCAAAATTGGATAATGAAATAGATGTTAATTTAGAAGATGGTTGGTTTGTGGAGAAAAAAGAGATTGGTGAGTCTATGAGTGTGCAGTGTTACAAGGAGGGTGGAAGTGTTAAGATATTCGGATTGTGTAGGCAAATATTGAATGAGGGTAAAGAGTTTACAGGAGGAGAGATTCTTAGTCTTGATGTTTTAGAAGAAGATTCTTTTTTAGTTGATATGATAACTGAGAGTATATCTTCATTAAATTCTTTAATAGAGAAGTATGAGGGCTTTTTCGGTATTGATTTTTTGTATGATACTCAAAGTTGTAAATATTTCTTTCTTGAAGCAAATGTTCGTTTGACAGCGATGACTATTCCTGTTTTGTTAAGTAATTTACTTGGTAAGGAGAAATCTAAATTTTTGGAAGATGTTGCAAACCGAGTAGATGGAGGTTTAATACTTACTCATGATATGTTCATGAAGACTTGTGATGTCCTGTCGTAACTACTTACATTATGAGGGTAAAGCCCTTCTCTTCTTTTATCTTCTCAATCTCCTCTTGCATTGTTCCTAAACCAATCTTCTTTCTTCTTAAATCCAACTCTTCAATTTTGTATATATCCATTACTTTGCAAGTTTTCTCCTTTCCTTCAACTATTATTGATTGAGTCCCATATAGTTGTGGTTTTCCTGCATATGTCCTATTTCTATCCACAATCATTGCATACCTATGCGGTTTAATATTTTTCAAATCTTTCTTCATGCATTTTTCATATGTTTTTCTGAAATCTAAATTCTCTTTATTCATATGTTGAACTATTAAAAATGCTGCTCTGTGTACTTCCTCTCCGTATTCTTGTGCTGAAATATATCCTACCTGTTTGAATATTTTCTTAAATTCTTCTAATTCATTTTGAATGTCTTTTTGGAAAGGCAGTTTATAATTTACAAAATTTTGCTTCTTAGAATAAACTTCTAAAACTTTTTCCATCAACTCTTTCAAGCCTTTTTTCTTCAAAGCAGATGTCGGAACTGCTGGATATTCTATTAAATCTACAAACTTTGAAAAATCTAGCTTGTAATCTAACTTATCAAACTCATCATAAAAATTTAATGCCATTATCATTGGTTTTTTCAACTCTTTTAACAAGCAAGATAGATATAAATTTCTTTCTAAATTCGTAGAATCCACAACATTGATAACTACATCAGGATTTTCATTCAAAATAAAATCTCTTGTGATTTTTTCTTCAAGAGTATAAGGGCTTAAACTATATACTCCGGGTAAGTCTATCAATGTTATTTCTTGATTCTCATAAGTAAAATGGGCTTCCTTTTTCTCAACTGTCACTCCAGGCCAGTTCCCAACTTTTAAATTTGAGCCAGCCAAAGCATTTATCAAAGCCGATTTTCCTGTGTTTGGATTTCCTGCAAAAGCTATTTTTATCATTTTACACCTCTTATATCCTTTCTACTTCTATATTTTCTGCATCTTGTTTTCTAATTGCTATACCTGTTGATTTTATAATATATTCTTGTGGATCACCAAGTGGTGCATTTCTTTCAAGTTTAATAAGCTCCCCAGCCGTTACCCCCATATCAACAAGGCGTTTTTTCAACTCTCCTATGCTTCCG
>JBHAMS010000044.1:0-7811 GCA_041828405.1 Candidatus Dojkabacteria bacterium | reverse complement strand
GAAAAAGGCTATTGATGATTATTTGAAGATTAGACCTGAGACTGAGGATGAGACTTTGTTTGTAACAAAGAATGGAAGGGCTCTTCTTGTTAGGAATATTAGAACAGCTATTGATAAGTCTTTTGAGAAGGCTGGTATTAAAAATGCTAAGGTTAATGATTTGAGGAATACTTTTATCGCACATCATTTGGCTAATGGTATAAATTTGAATACGGTTTCAAAGCTTGTTGGACATAAGAGGTTGTCTACAACAGAGAAGTATTTGAATATTATCAAACCAGAGCTTAGTGAGAAGAATTCATTAAAGGAGCTTTAGTCTTTACTTCATATTTATTGAATATTTATATCTCTAGCAATGATGCTGTTGTCCTTTTGTATTGTGAAGATATTACTTTCTCCCTTGTCACCTATAATAAGTTGATAAGTACCTTTGTCAAGAATAAATCTGTATTCTCCTTTCTCATTTGTTACTCTTCTTTGAACTATTCTTCCAAATTCCATTTCTTTTAGAAGAATGCTAATTCCTGCAACTTTTCTTCCTTGGCTGTCGGTAACGGTACCATATTTAATCTCGTTTTTAGCAATGACAAATAATATTGTACTGAGAGGGATTAGATATAGACTGGAGATAAAGTAGTTAAGGAATGTCGGATATGTAACACACATGTAGACTGAAAAGAGCATTCCACCTGCAAGGAGTAAGACATTCAACCAAAGTAGAATTTTGCGAAGAAGACCTTTTTTTAAGAGTTTAGAGTCTTTTGTATTTTCAACACTGTCAATCGGAACAGCTATTTCAATTTCTTGTTTCTCCCCTATTTTAAAATTATTTTGGTAGATGTTGTATGTTGGTGGATCAATTATTCCAGTGATAATACTACTAGGGAAGATGTAGCTATGTTTGGAAACTGTTAATGTGTAAATCCCTTCTTCGATATTTCCTGTGAATCGTCCCTTACTATCAGTGACCGAGGTTGTTACAAGCTTTCCCTCGCTATTGAATATTCTAACGATAGCCATATTTACAGGCTCTTTTGTTCTTGAATCGTATACATATCCATACGGTCTTTGTTTTTTCTTGAAGCCTAATAATGCTAAAAGGACATTTAATATATGAGTTAATGAGTAGAAGAGTTGAGAAAGGTTAGTGAATATGAAAAATGAAGAGACTGCGGTAGTTGTCACTGCTGTGGAAGTCATAATTCCCTGTTTTGTTTTTTCATCTAAATTGGAGATTTTTGTGAGGATGTCTTCTACAAAACTGCCTTGTGTATGTTCTTCTTTCTCTTCTGTTACAACAACTGTTTTGATTGGTTCTTTGGTTGAAGCTTTAGGTTCCTCTTTCTCTTCTGTGTACCCCATACCTCCAGTACTATTTAGGCCATCTACAACCCAATACTCTATACCTTCAAGGATTGCTTTTGAGACTGTAACAGCGTATTGCTCTACTTCTTTTGCTTGAGGGAATTGTCCTGTATATTTAACAACTCCGCTACAATCTGTAGAGATTTCAGAAAGAGTTGTAGCGTTGGGACAAATCAGGAATGAATCTGCGTTGTTAGTAGGCACATACATTGTAAATCTGCCATCTAAGCCTTCATTTGAAGATATTTTTATTACTGCTTTGTTTTCACTTGGAGAATTTGCAAAGATTGCATTTTTCCAATCCCTATCCTTAGAAAAAAGTATTGGTACATCTCCAAGGAGATAGTTTTTAGAGGTTATCCTCAATACATGTTTTCCATATTGTCCATATTCTCTTGTGATTGGGGAAATATTTGGAGTACTTAGTAAGTTTACGCTGATATCGTTGCTGACATTTAAGAGAATGGCTTTTAATCCAACATACATTGTTGGACTCCAACTTGTTAAGTTTTTTGAGCTATTTCTCGCTATGGCAGAGAATGCATACTGTCTTCCAATTAACAAATTTTTTAGAATTACTCCATTTGCTCCTCCGAAATCTGCGTATGTTCCATATACAGCTTCATCTACCAAATTACCATTTGAGAAATCTAAATATTTGTTCAAATTCCCTTCTTTAATGGCAAATTCTGTGTGTGGAGGATTTTCACTATTGCCAAGATATATTTTAATTGTGTTCGAATCTATCTCCTCTATCTTTAAAATCACAGGAGTGTTTGCAAGGGTGTATGTTTCTGAAATTGGAGACCATATTCCTAAAATGCCTTTAGTTTTGAATGAGTATTTGTGATTTGGGGAGAGTTCTTTAACAACAATGTTATTGATTAAATTAAAGGATGTTTGTGTAGATGTAAGTGTTTGTGTTGCTAAATCGTAATATTTCCCTTCATTTACTTCATATATTTGTATGGATTCACTAATATCTCCCACCAATGTTATTTGGAGATGGTTTGATCCAGAGCTTCTTAGTTCCGTTATTTTTGGATATTCATATCTAGTTTTGAATATGTGTAAATCTGTGATATCACTTTCTGTGTTTGAGTTAAATGCTTGGATTTTTCTTCTGTACATTGTATTTTCAGTAAGGTTTGTTTCCCTACATTCGGATGATATCATCTGAGCTTTTGTACATGTTAATTTTAATTCATCGTTTTCATCAAATATTTTGTATGTTTCGACAGGAGCTGTACCAACAGAGTCTACAGAGTAGGTTGCTTCGTTGTGTTTTACATTGTTTGTTGTAAAACCAGTTGGTGTTGATATTTTAGTAAAGATTGTAAATGGTGTGGTATTGGCACTTACAGTTCCGAAGAAGTTTCTTGATATTACTGAGAATCTGTACTCTGTGCTTGGAGAGAGTGAATTTATTTTGATTTTTGGAGTAGATACTCCATTTATGTATTCTGACCAAGTTTGGGTATCTTGTAATACTAGTGTTCCAATATTTAGATATTTTCCAGTAATTTCTTCATATACCGAGTATGATTGTAGGGAGTAAGCTCCTAGTGATTCTTTAGTAATGTCAAAGGATATTGATGTTGAGGTTTTCTCTATACTGCTACTCACTATTTCTGGTGTGTTTGGTAATGTTGTCATCTGTACATATGTAGAAAATGCACTTTCTATGGCGTCATAATTTCTTGATTTTGCTCTGAATTTGTATGTTGTACTTGCATGTAGTGGTTTTACTAATGCTGGAGTTTTCAACCATATATTTATGCCTTCAAAATTATTGTAATTGTTTTCAACTTCAAAGAACATCCCTGATTCACCCTCTGTTAGGTTGTTTGTTAATGTTTGTTTTAGAGTTATGCTGTTTTTGGTAATTTCTAAGCTTTCTACTGCAGGTATAGGAGATAGTGTGTATACTGAGAGTGGTGATGAGTATGTTGTTTCGATATTGTCTCCATTTCTAGCTTTTACTTGGTATGAATATTTTGTGTTGTAATTGAGTGATGAGGAGGTTGCTTCTGTTGTTGTATTCCATGTGTTTAATCCATTGTCGCATTCATTGTCTTCTATGCAGTCAAAGTATATTTGTGAGTTTGGTAAGAGTGTTTCTGTTGAGATTTTAATTGAGTCTACAGTTTTACTAACTAAATTTATGTTTGGTACAGATATGAGGGTGTATCTACTGATTAAAGATGATGGGGAGCTGTCTCCTACATTGTTGAAGGCAACTATTTTTCTTTTGTATTGGGTATT
This sequence comes from Candidatus Dojkabacteria bacterium, assembly GCA_041828405.1. GTDB lineage: Bacteria > Patescibacteriota > Dojkabacteria > SC72 > SC72 > UBA5232. The sequence continues at coordinate 4,181 of JBHAMS010000044.1, read as the reverse complement.
TTCAGAGAGTCCTGTTTCTTCACAGGATGTGATACTTTCTCCTAAGCATGTTTTTACTACATTATCATCTTCATCAAGGATTTTTACTCCACTTGGAATGCCTGTTGTGTAAGTGAAGTTCCAACGGATTGATGCGGTAGATGTTGCTGTTGGTTCTGATGGTGTTGGTGTTGAAGGGATACCGATTGTTGTAAATTCTGCTGTTTGAGACCATGGGCTTTCACCTTGAACTGTGGGGTTGTTGTCCCATAATTTGATTCTCCAGTAGTATCGTGTTCCAAATGATAGTGGTGATCCGTTGTATTGTATTTGTGGTGTTCTATCTCCATTGTTTACTGGTTCTGTGAATGCAGTTTTTCCTGTATCCCAGAGTACAGCTCCAGTAAAATCTGTGGTTGTGTTTAGTTGTATTTGGTAGTGTGAGGATTTTTCGGTACTGTCTGGGTCGGAGAAGATTGCGGAGAATGTTGGTTGGAGATTTGTAATGTTTTGAGGATTTGTTTGAGAGTTTGTTTGTAATGATGTTGGTTCGTTTGGATTGTTGTTTTGAGTTGTTTCAGAACCTACGGTTACACTCATTGATGTTTTTCTTTGTGCATATATTACAGAGTAGTATGGAGGGGTATTGTCTGCGACAGCTGATACTGTAGAACATGAGTGTGTGTGGTTAGGACTTGATACTGGTACAGAGCCCGAGGATACTGTAGTTTGAGTTGTAGTAGGATTTGCAATTATATTTACATTGTGCGAGTGAGTGTTTGAACCACCTACACTAAAAGAACTTCCTCCTCTTAAAAAACTATCGTATATTCCGGGATCACTGTATCCTAAAGGTGGCCTTTCTGAAGTTATTAGTAGGTTAAATGCAGTTACATATGTATCTGTGTTTGCTTTTCCAAAAGCTAAACCGACATACTTAGGAATATTCGATGCTGTAGATATAGAATTGGCAATTGTTTGATGTGTATGTGTAGGTGAAGCAACAGATATACTTGCAGGTAAAGCATATCTAACAATAACTATACCAGAACCTCCTACACCGCCACTACCACCAAGTCCACTGCCACCACCGCCTCCTCCACCAGTATTTGGCACAGCAGCATATCCTGCAACTCCTGCACCAGCACCTCCCTGACCACCACCTCCAAGACCAGGAGCACCTCTATCAAATTCAGATCCACCACCTCCACCACCTCCATAGTATGTATTCGTACCACTAATATCAAAAGCACACCCATTGCCACCATCACCAGAAGCATATGTACTAGTTGTATTTCCACCAACAGCACAAGCACCACCACCACCAGCTCCAGACCAAGTGCCATCATGACCAACTCTACTACCACCATCATTGCCATAAACAGTACCACCAAAACCTTTTGTAGCACTACCCCCAGGTCTATCATTGTCTCCGGCACCACCACCACCAGAACCTCCAGGACCACCAGAATCACCATTATTTGCACCTCTTCCACCTCCATAACCAATAAACAAATTAGAAAAAGAAGATTTTTCACCATAATACGCAGGTGATGTAGAAGCATTTCCACCATTTCCAACAGTCACTGGATAACTTCCAGAAGAGATATTAGTTCCGTCAGAGTATGAGATTCCCCCTGCACCACCACCTCCACCATTTGTAGCACCACCACATCCTCCACCTCCAACAACCAAAACCCTTATTGTCAAAGGTATGGAAGTAGTAAATGTTCCACTAGATGTAAAAGTATGAACTCTATCATTCCCAATACTAGTAATAGTTCCACCAGTTGCTTGCTGTATATTTGTAGTACCCTGTGTAACACTAGGAGTACTAGATGTCATAGCAACTCCTGTATGAGTATGTGCCTCACTCCCACCAGTAGCTCCGTAAGAAGAGGCTACTCTTGGAAAAAAGTTATGCAATGCTCCAAATTGAGTATAATCAGTAGTTGTAAAATTCCGCATAGGGGAGATTAAACCTTGCTTAACAGTAAAACTCCGACTGTAACACAAGACCATATCCCGATACGGAGGAAGATGATTGCTAGCAGTAAAACCAGTATTCAAAGTATGAGTGTGACCAGAAGAAGTAACAGTAGTTGCTCCAGTATTACTGTAAACACCAGTTGTATTAGAAGCTACACCAGAAGTACAACTAGCATTACCATGAGTATGTGTCTCACTTCCCCCTGTTTGTCCAAAAGTATTACTCCCATACAAAAACCTATTATCCATCTCAGAAGCTCTTGTCCAACCCTCTGGACATACAGTATCTGAATACATATACACATTCCCTCCCCAACTCATTTGTGTAGAAGTTGCACCACTATTACCATAATACATATATATTCTCTTACCACTCGTAGAAGTTGGTACTCTAATCCATATCTGTGTATTAGTAGTATTACACCCATCCTCAATCCAATACTGCAATGCTGTAATATCATTACTATCTACAAACCTAATATCACCACAATCACTCCTCATTTTCCCTTGTGATATTAAAGTCGCAGTATCTATCGGAACTAAAACATCTACATTACTACCACTTCCAGAAAGAACAATCTCCCTCCTATACAACCAACCCTGATTAAACCATCCTAAAACAGAAAATCTTTTAGATGTAACTAAATACATTGTCAAAGGAATATTTAACAAAAGAAAAAGTATTACAACAAATACCAACTTATTTTTCTTAAATACGACAAAACCTTTCGGAAACTCCATATACAAATATATGAAAAGTTCATGCAAAATGCAAAAATGAAAAATATTTACAAAATCAAATGGGAATAGGTGGACTCGAACCACCGACCACGGCTTTATAAGAACCGCGCTCTAACCGCCTGAGCTATATTCCCATAATGTATGGTGATTCTATCAAAAGTTCAACAATTTTAGAAGTACTTGCATTAGATAAAAAGAGTGTTGCCGAAATATATTCTGTAATTAAAATAAAAAATATTATTTTTAATCTTTATTTAATAACTAGATGAGATACTTTGTTAAGTAATCTGTTTATTTTATTCTAACATCTTGAAAAAGAAGCCTTCCAAAAAGGAATTAGTATATTCAGTAAAAATAAGGAGTATAAAAGATAATTTTAGGAAAGATTTAATTCCTAATACTGGAAGTATATTTGTGCAAGAAAGGAGACCTAATCCGCATGAAATGGATATGGCACAGTGGATTCTAAAGAAATTTGGAGGTGATATTACATTTTTAAGAGAGAATAGAGAGAAAGCACTTGAAACACCAGATGCTATTTGGGCAGGAATTAAACTGGAAATTAAGAAAGCAAGTGGAACATCTAGTGTCAATAACAGAACAAGGAAAGGGATACATCAATTAAATGGCAATGGTATTTTACTATTAGATATCAGTGAGAACCAAAAAAACATAGAGATTCTTAAACAAGAAGCTATACGACGAGTAGAAAGAAGTATGGTAGAAGATGGTTTAAAAATTCATCATATACACATCATCTTTATTAGGAAGAAAAGATTGGTGGAGATATTAGAGATAAAAGAAAGAGAGGGATAAGGCCCGACACCACGGTTCGGGGAATCCCTCTCTTGTTGGTAATAATATACTAAATTTCTATCTGAAAATCAAACAGATCAAAATACAGAACTCAAAACATCTTCTTGATTCACCTCTTTATCTTCATTACTCAACTGAGATCTCTCCTGTATATCCTGAGCTATTATGTTAATATCTCTTCCATACTTTCGTCTTGAAATCTCTTTAACAATTCCAGAAACTTCCTTGTTAACAGGAAGATCAAAACCTGATTCAGGAAATTTAGGTCCATATGAGGAATCAAGAGAGAAAGGTGATGGATATGAACCCTTTACTAAAAGTTTTGTATAGTAATGCCCTATCCCCTGATTTACCATATCTCCAGCATTCACATATGACTCAAATGGTGTTTCCAAAAACTTAGCATCCTCAGGTGAACACCTTGCAATGAAAAGAGAACCAACATTACCAAAAACAGCATTCTTAATACTCTCTGGCAACTGACCAATATATTGATGAGCCAAAGTTAAATTCAACCTGTATTTCCTAGCTTCAGAAAGAATTGAATTAAATTCCTCTGTAGCAAAGTTTTGAAACTCATCAGCATAGAAAAAGAAATCTTTCCTTTCATCACTTGGAATATCTTCTCTACTCAAAGCAGCAGCAAGCATCTTCTG
>JBHAMS010000043.1:0-8282 GCA_041828405.1 Candidatus Dojkabacteria bacterium | reverse complement strand
CCGAGCTTAATGGTAAGGAGATTGATGGAAGACCTGTAAATGTTTCTGAGGCTCGTGAAGAGAAGAAGGAATTCTAATAGGTTTGCATTCGTTTTTTGAAAACGATTCTGGAAGAGAGGTAGAGATACCTCTCTTTTTTTAAAAGTTGAAAAACCACCAGCGTAGCTGGTGAGTGCGTTTAGAGCGTAGCGATAATCATAGGTGGTAGAATGGGTACATCCCAAGGAAAGGAGGTACCCGTATATGAATGATAGAACAAACGGCAGGTTGTATCAACTAACTCATTGTACATATAACTGCAAATACCACATAGTTTGGGTGACGAAATATCGGCAAGATTTCTTTGGTAGTGCTCATAGCAAGATGGTATTGCGCAAAATGCTTCGAGCGATATGTAGGTGGAAAGGTTTGTTAATAAATGGTTGGCATATAGGCGATGACCATGTTCATTTGTATATCACCATCCCACCTAAATATTCCGTATCATATATCGTGAATGTATTGAAGGGCAAGAGTAGTAGTTGGATCAAAAAGAGTACGAATCAACTACCTAGTGGCAGTGTATGGAGTCGAGGATATTTTGTTACAACCACAGGAGTAAATGAATATGTAGTAAAAAAGTATATCAATTCTCATGGTAAGCGTTTGAAAGATGTTCAACCTACATTGCGATTCCATTAGGTATAGCAGGCGATTTAGCCTGCATGATAGACACCACCAGCATTTCGCTGGTGGTAGTCATTTTGTTGTTTTTTCTTGTTTTTCTTCTTTCGTCCTCTATGTGGTTTGTCATGTACTATATGATATACTCCAACTATATGGACAGTACTCCAATGATGAAACAATACCTCGACTTCAAAAGGCAATATCCCGATAAGATTGTCCTCTTCCGCATGGGAGATTTCTTTGAAACTTTCGGAAATGATGCAAAAGAAGCATCAAAGATATTGAACATAACTCTAACAAAACGAGATAAAAAGGGAGAAATTCCTCTGGCAGGTTTTCCTCATAAGGCACTAGATCAATATCTTCTTAAATTCATTGAAAATGGAAGATGTGTTGTAGTTGTAGATCAACTTGAAGATCCAAAACAAGCAAAAGGTATTGTCAAAAGAGGTGTTGTTAGAATTGTTACTCCAGGAACACTTAATGGAGATGAGGCAAGCACTGTAAAAGACTCGTACCTAGCATCATTCTATACAAATGGTAAAAAAATATTTGTATCCCTATGCGATATCTCTACAGGTAAATTCTTCCTGATTGTAGAAAATGCTAATGACAATAATATAAATACAATACTGTCCAAATATGATCCGACAGAAATACTTCTAATTGAAGGAGAAAATAATCAAATTTTTGGAAATATCCCTGTGCAAATCATTCCAAAATCAGTAAAAAACAAGGAGTATGCAGAAGAGATAGTTAAAGATTTCTATGCTATTAAGAATATTGATTCCTTAGGACTGACATCTGAATCAGAAGAAATTGTCTCAATTGCTATGACAATTATGTATATCAAGGAAACCCAGCTAATGGATCCGAAACATATAGAAAAGCCAGTGCATGTCTCCCTGAATAGTACAATGATTCTTGATAGGGCAACAATAAGAAATTTGGAGATAATAAATAATGCATATACTGGAAGTATTGAAAACTCACTGTTCTACATATTAAACAAATGCAAAACAAGAATGGGTACAAGATTGCTCTATTCATGGTTGTTAAATCCTCTCATAAACAAAAATGAAATAGAAAAAAGATTGTCAAATGTAAAAAAATTCATTTCCAATCCAGAAATTTTAGAAAAAGTATGTAATCTTTTGGAAGAGATAAATGACATTGAAAGAATTACTGGAAGGATTGGTTTAAGAAAAGCTACACCGAGAGATATGAAAGCATTGCAATTCTCTCTTGAAAGTTCATTGGAGATAATTGAAACTATGGAGAAGGAATTTAATGAATCATTTAGCGATATTGATAAGGAGAAGATATCTCTGCTTGCACAGAAAATAGATTCAACAATTTCAGAAATGCCCCCTACTCTTTTAACTGATGGTGGAATCATAAAAGATGGTTTTAGCAAGGAGGTTGATGAATTAAGAGCTGTATCGCATGATAGTAAGAATTGGTTGAAGGTTTTTGAAGAAGATGAGAGATCTAAAACGGAGATTTCATCTCTTAAAGTCGGTTTTAATTCTGTATTTGGATACTATATTGAAGTTAGAAAAACGAATCAGGATAAAGTTCCGGATAGATATATCAGAAAACAGACATTAGCAAATTCAGAAAGATATATTACAGAGGAGCTTAAAGAGAAGGAGGATATAATATTGCATTCACATGAGAGATTGGTGGCTTTAGAGTATGATCTTTACGATACATTTAGAGATTCTTTTCTTGCTAGTATCAGTTCATTACAAAAGCTTGCATATATTATTGCTGAGGTGGATGTGATATCCAATTTTGCATATATTTCCAATCAGAATGAGTATGTTTGTCCAGAAATTTACGATTTAGGTGAAAATGATGGAATAATTGATATTGAGAAGGGCAGACATCCAATAATTGAGAGTATTTCAGATGAAGAATTCATATCAAACAATACTTCTCTATCTATGAAGAATGGAAGTATGGCAATTCTCACAGGACCTAATATGTCTGGTAAATCAACATATATCAGGCAGGTAGCAACAATTGTCCTGATGGCTCAAATTGGCTGTTATGTCCCAGCTTCAAAAGCGATAATATCTATAGCAGATAGGATATTTACAAGAGTTGGAGCCTCCGATGATTTAGTGAAAGGAAGAAGTACATTTATGGTGGAGATGGATGAATCTGCAAATATCGTAAATAGTGCTACTAAGTACAGTTTAATTATTCTTGATGAAGTTGGAAGAGGTACAAGTACATATGATGGAGTTAGTATCGCATGGGCTTTGACCGAATATTTAATTAAAGATGTCAAAGCTAGAACTCTTTTTGCTACACATTATCACGAGCTTCTAAAGCTATCAGAACTGTATCCCAGTGAAGTAAAAAACTACAATGTACTTGTTGAAGAGAATGTTGAAAAAGGAGAAGTTATATTTCTTAGGAAAATTGTAGAGGGTGGTACGGATAGAAGTTATGGAATATATGTAGCGAAAATGGCTGGTCTTCCAGAAAAAATTATTAAACGGGCAAATGAGATATTAGAGAGTTTTGAGCAGAAAAATATGTTCTCATCTAAAAGTGCCGTTAGAGAAATTGTTTTGCCAAGTAAAGATACTTCAGATACACAGATAAATATGAATGCTTTCCAATACCCACTATTTGCGGCAAAGGAATCTGAGATAGAGAGAGAAATTCAAAATATTGATATTGATAATCTTACACCAATTGATGCTCTTAACAGGATTGTCCAATGGAAGAAAAGAATTTAGATGTCTATATAGTACCCTTGTGCATATTTGTTTAGCAGGATTTTTCTTTTTAATGATTCGTAACATTTTTTATTGATATTGGAAATTGTGCTATTAACACTACTGCTAGAATTAAATGTTGTACTACCTTTACTCATTATCTCCTCTGTTGAAGCAAAACCTTCATTTTGAATTACTGTTTTTAGAACGGAAATCTCTTTGCAATTTAGAAAAATTTTACAGCCGTTGTATATCATTGAATTAGAAAGAAGATTTAGTTCTAGCTCTTTGTATTTAATTATTTTGTTATCTTTATTGATTTTCTCAATGATGCACTTTAGCAGATTTCTGTTGATGGGGTGATAAAGTATATATGAATGATTTTTCTCTAGGAGTGAAGTTAGGTTCTCGTATGAAGTATCCTGGGTTATGTATATTTTGGTGATGTCTGTTGCTTTTTGAATACTGTTGTTAAAGTATGTTTTCTTGCTTGTACTATCTCTTTGATCTATTAACAAAATTTCAGATGATTGGGCATCTCTTAAAGGTATATCTTTCACTATCTTCCTAAGGAAGCTTATCAGCGATTTATCTGAAGATATTACAGTAATATTCCCATATGAGGTAATCATATGAAAATCTTACAGGAAATTTATTACGAAATTATTACTTACCTAAAATTCTTGATACAGCTTGGTCGATGGATAGTTTCTCTTGCTCTTTGCTATCAATGTCCTTCAACTGAATCATGTTCTCTTTCTGCTCATCTGGACCAATTACTGCTACCCATTTAATATCTTGCTTCTTTGCATAATTAAAAATTACGCCAAACTTCTTTCTATCTGGGTATATCATTGTCTTAATGTTATTTTTTCTAAATTCCTGAGCTACTTTTATTGAGTAATTGATTGAATCTTCATCTATTGGAATTATGAGTAAATCTGCGAAGTCTTTATATCTCTCTATGATATTGTTTTGGACTAATATCTCTTGCAATCTTTCAAGTCCAAAAGATGTGCCTGTTGCAGGTATTTCCTGTCCAAGATATTTGCTAATTGCTCTATCATATCGTCCGCCTCCACCAAGCGATCCTACTCCACCCTCAAGTATTCCAAATTCCCAGATTGGACCTGTATATGATGCTAAACCTCTTGCCAGTGTGATATCAAATACATACCTATCTGATGGAATATCTGTTAGTGAAAGTATTTGGAAGATTTGCTTTAATTCATCTATACCCTCTTTACCAATTGCTGTTGTACCAACAGTATCCTCTAAATCTTCAAGTTCCTTTGTTTTTAGGAATTTTACTATTTCATCAACTTTTTGAGGATCTATTCCTCTTATGTCTTTAAGTTCTTCTATTACCTTGTCCTCCCCTATCTTTTGAAGTTTATCAACAGAAGTGTAGAAACCATCAAACAACTCCTGTGGGATATCTAAATATTCTATGATTCCTTTTAATATCTTCCTGTTGCTGATTCTTACATTGAAGTTTTGCAGGCCAAGAGATTCAAGGAATCTTAAACCTATCTCTATCACTTCTGCATCTGCTAATTGTGAACTAGTTCCAACAATATCAATATCCATCTGTGTAAATTCTCTCAATCTTCCTCTTTGGACATTCTCTGCTCTCCATGCATTCTGTATTTGGTATCGTTTGTAAGGGATTTGAATATCATTGATATTTTGAGCAATCGCTCTGCACATTGATATCATCAACTCATACTTTAGCATCACATCTCTATCTCCATTATCTCTGAAACGATAGTACAGTTTTTCTGCCTCATCTCCACTTTGCCCGAGGATCAGTTCTGAATACTCCAGAGAGGGTGTCTCCAATTTTTCATATGCATACTTTTCCACAGTATTTTTGAATTTATTCCTTATCCAATCTCTAACGAACACATCCTCTGAGAAATAATCTCTGAACCCTTTTAATGTTTTTGGCTTTATTTTTTTATTCATATATCTAATTATATCATGCTATTTGGTTAAATTGTTGTAACTTATAGTATCTTAAATTATTATGAAAAAACAGTAACTAACTCACTCTGGGCAAGTAAATGTTCACGCGTTCAACGAGTTTGTAAGTTGCGATATTTGGTGCTTGAATTGCTTAGTAGAAATGTTGCATAATGTACCTATATGAAATACAGTTTTGGAATTTCTAACAATAGGAGAAAGAGAGGTATTGGGTCTGGTGGACAGACTTCTTTTAATAGATCGTTCACTCCTACTGATTTGAATAGGTACAAGAATTTTAAGAAATATAACTCAAATGTTGTTGGTGGTAAGAAGAGTAATTCTAAAAATGATGAGAAGAGAGGTGGTATTAGAGCTTTTAGCTCTCCAACGGCGAAGAAGAAGGTTAAGAAGATTTTGTATATCTTTGTTGGAATTTGTTTCCTTCTGTTTTGTGTTGGTTTGATAGTTGTTGGTTTGTATTTGAGAAATATTCAGAAATCTTTGCCATCTCCAGATGAGTTGGTTAAGAGAGTTTCTGATCAGAGTACACAGATTTTGGATAGGAACGGGAATGTTCTATACACTGTATATGGAGATCAGAATAGAGAATTTGTTTCAATTGATAGGATACCTGAGCATACGAAGTGGGCTTTGCTTGCTGCTGAGGATGCTGAATTCTATCAGCATAAAGGTCTTGATTATCTTGGTATTATTAAATCTTTTGTTACAAATCTTACGAAAAGGAAAGTGGTTAGAGGTGGAAGTACTATTACTCAGCAGTTGGTGAAAAACACTATTCTGTATGATGTGTTAGGTGATGAGGCATATAAGCAGACATATGCTAGAAAAGTTAAAGAGATGTTGATTACAATGCAAGTTGAGCAGACTTTCACGAAGAATCAGATCTTGCAGATGTATATGAATGAGATACCTCTTGGAGGTGTTAATTACGGTTTTCAAGCTGCTGCAAATGCTTATTTCAATAAAGATGTTAGTGAGCTTACTTTGGCAGAGAGTGCGATTATTGCAGGTATTATACAAAGTCCAGGAGTTTACTCACCTTTGTACGGTACTAAGCCTGAGATGGCGGAGGTTAGAAAGGAGTATGTTTTGAGTCAGATGGAGAGACATGTTAGTTTGACAGGTATTTCTAAGGAAGAAATTGATAAGGCTAGAAATGAAGAGCTTGTGTATAGTTCTAAGAAGATTGATATTAAGGCACCTCATTTTGTCTTCTATGTTAAGCAGCAGTTGGAGGATGAGTTTGGTATTGATAGGGTTGAGAGAGGTGGTTTGAAGGTTACTACAACGCTTGATTCCTCTTTGCAAAGTATCGCTGAGGAGGAAACAGCTAAGATTGTTGATTCTTCTAAGAGATTTAATGCTAACAATGCATCTATGGTTGTTATCAACCCTAAGAATGGGCAGGTTTTGGCTATGGTTGGTTCTGTTGATTACTGGAATATCAATGATCCAAGAGTTGATGGAAATGTGAATATTGCAACAAGTGAGAGGCAAATGGGTTCTTCTGTTAAGCCTTTTGTGTACCTTAATGCGATTACAAAGGGGTACGGTCCTTGGATGGTTACTCCTGATATTGATGAGATTACTTTTGGTAATTACAAGCCTAAAAACTGGGACAGTAAGCATGAAGGGTTAATGACAGCAAGGAAAGCTTTAGTTTTGTCTAGGAATATTCCAGCTGTGTATACTTTGCAGGTTGGTACAATTGAAAGCTATGTTCAGTTAATGGAGAAGTTAGGGATCTCTGGAATAGGAGCGAAAGCAGCTGGTTACGGTTTAAGTATGGCATTGGGTTCTACAGAAATGAAGCTTGTAGAGCTTACAAATGCATATGCAACTCTTGCAAGTAGTGGTATTAAGCATGATATTACTTCAATTCTTAAAGTTGAGGATTCTAGTGGTAAGGTTTTGAAGGAGTACAAAGATAATGAGGGTGTTAGAGTAATTGATGAAAAGGAAGCATATCTTGTGAACTGGATGATTTGTGATATGCAAGGTTTTCAAGATAGATATGGTAATAATCAGTTCTACATAAATGGTAAGAAGGTTTGTGGAAAGACAGGTACTACTGATGGTCCTAAGGATCTTGTTGCTGTTTTGTACAATCAGAGTCTTGTTGTAGGTGTTTGGAATGGTAATAATAATAATGAGGTAATGCCAAATGGGTGGGCTTCAACAATTTCTTTAGCTTATGCTAACTCGTATTTTAAGAGAGTTATTGATAATTATTCTGAATTTGCATTTAATAGGCCTGCTGGAGTGATGACTACTACTGTTTGTACTGATACTGGAGCTACCCCTGCTGAGGGTGTTGATTGTCCAAAGGAGGCATCAATATATATACAGGATCATGCTCCTCAAAAAGATGAGAGGAAGAAGATTGAAATATGTACTGCTAATGGTAAGATTCCATCTAATTTAGAACTTGCAAGGCGATTTGATTTACTGTCATCCAAAATCTTGTTAACAACTAAATTGGAAAATACTTTCCAAGCAGAGGCATACAAGAAATATTTGTTAGGAATTGCTAATTCTCCGTATATTTTTGAGCAACCAGAGACAGCTGTTTGTAAATTACCACTTGGTGAGAATGATGCCCCTGTTGTTGAGATAACATCTCCTACTAACTCCGCGGAAATTAAGAAAGGAACAAATGTTGAGATTTCTGGAAATGTTAGATATTTGGAATCCATTTCTGAATTTAAGGTTAAGTTTGGTAGTACAGATGTTAGTAATGCTTCATTAAATGCTGATGGTACTTTTGTTGTTACATATAATGTTCCTACTACCGCTACTGCTGGATCTACAAATATTGTTGTTACGGCAAAGGACAATCGTGGGAAGAGCACAAGTGCGACGGTATCTGTAAAGGTTGTCGATTCTATATCT
>JBHAMS010000042.1:0-2810 GCA_041828405.1 Candidatus Dojkabacteria bacterium | reverse complement strand
TCTACTTAAACTTTCAAGAAGGGAAGCTATGGCATTATCTATCTCTCCATTTAGAACATGAAGCTGTGCTTTACCGTAGTACAATTCATAGTTAAGTGGGTTGAGAGTGATCGCTTGATTTATGGATGTCATTGCACTAGATATACTATCTTTGTATCCAAGTCCTGCTAATCCCATATGTACATTGATATCGTTTTCCCAGTTTGCATATACATTTTTGGAAATATCAATACTTCTTTTTGATGTATCTATTGCATAATTTTTGAGTGTATTAACTTCGTCGTACAATTTAGAATCTCTTTTATTTTCCTCTGCAGAAAGATATTCTTCTGCTTTCATCTTTGCTTTTTCTAAATACAATATACTCAGTTTTCTTTTGTACAAAGCATTTCCTTTATCAAGTTTGGATGCTTTGGTATACCCCTGTGTGGCGTATTCAATAATCTGTATATTTGCTTTTGTAGAACTATCACTTTTTTTAGATTCTTCCAAAAGTGCTGATTCTGTTTTAAGTACATATATATCTGCTAAAACTTTTGATCCCCACTCCTTACTAAGTCCGACAACAAGAATACCTACTAGAATTGTAAAAAATGCTCCAATATTCTGAATATCCTTATCTGCTGAAGAATTAGAATTCATTGCCCAAAGCTTGAAGAGAAATTTATCACCTGTATCTTTTATTAAAATGTTTTTAACAACAGCATGTAGGGAGAATAACAGGATTAAAGTAAATATATTTATGACAGAGTATACGGCTGTGAGAGATGAAAGAAAAATGGTTATCATCAACAAACTTATTATCATGAGATACCAAGTATTCCTTTTATCTTTGTACAATCTAATGTTTTTGATATCGGATATTAAAGTTTGAAAAGTTAGGAAACCAATGTACAACCATACTGCAACCCAAAGCATTCCTCCATTTGTAAGTTGTGTGAAAAATTCATTGCCTGCATTGTAGAAAGTAACATTGTTGTAAGACATCAGTACAGGACTTAGAGGTTTGAACATATTGTAAGCGATGGAGTATGTATCTGTTCCAAGACCAATCATTGCAGATTTTGCAGAATCTACAAACATTGATGAGGATATTCTCCAAGAAGCATCTTGACCTAAGAATACCTGTCCTACTAGATTGAAATTTTCAGGGATTATCTTGTTTCTAATATCTTGAATTTGTAGCAAAGCGAAAGGTATGGAGATACATATTGTCATTAACAGAAATATTACTAGGATACTCTTCCAAGATTTAGATGAGAGTTTTAACTTTTTTAGAATTAAGAGATTGTACAAAACAAATATTGCTAAGAAGAGAATTACAATCCAGAGACCTTGAACTATTGAGTATATGAGGATATTTGCAATTGCAAATATTGATCCAAGTGCGGATATTAATGCTATGTTCTTTTTAGATTTTGATATGAAATATTCGCCAATAAAACCGAAGGATATTACAAGAGTTGTAATGTTGGTGAGTAAATGGGCTTTTGTTAATTTAATTAGAGGTAATCCTTTTTGAAAGAAATTTTTGTAAAGAGGGATATTTTCCCATATATTGACTCCTGCAAATGTGAATATACTTAATATATTGCAGATTGTTGTTCCAATTAAAAAGGAGAAGAGTACTGTTTTGACATGTTTTATATCTGTTAGGAAAGATCTTGCAACGATGCTTAGTAAGAATATTGTCAGTAAGACAATTAGCCCATTTCCCAATCTACTATCAATTCCCCACAAACTACTATTTATATCTTTTGAAAAAATTGTTGAGAGTGTAAAGGAACCGATTAGGAGAAATATGCCTGTATCTAATGTTGTTTTTACTATGGAGATCTTCCCATACCATGTTAATTTAACAAGTTCTAAACCAATCATGAGTGTGGAAAATATGAGTATGCATAGAGACATAGCTCTTTCATTCCAATCCCAGCTAAAAGGGATAATTGCAAGAGGGAGAATGAAAGATAGTGCATAGAGTAGGTATCTTTGAAGTGTTGATATATCAAAATTCTTGAAACTACTTTTTTTTGAGTCTTCTGACATAGAGGGCAGGTAATAAATATTATTTCTGCAAATTGTACCATAAAAAAAGGGAGGCCTGCACCTCCCTTTCATAGCTTGCAAAAAGTAGATGTTAAGAGACTATTCTACAACTTCTCCTTCTTTTACATCTTCGTCTTTTTTCTCTTCAGATTTGTTTTCATCAGAGCTTTGTGAATCTGTATTGTTTTGAGAAGCTTCTTTACTTGCCTCTTCGTACATTTTCTTTCCAACTTCTTGCATTACATTTTGAAGCTCATCAGACTTCTTCTCAACCTGCTCCAAATCAAAATCATCTTTAGAAATCATATCTTTTAATTCTTCTGCAAGTTTTTTGATTTCATCTCTCTTACTTTCCTCTATCTTCTCTTTGTTCTCATCTATCATCTTTAATGCATTAAATGAGAGAGAGTCAGCATCGTTTCTTTTCTCTGCTCTTTCCTTCTTTTTCTTGTCTTCTTCTGCATTCTTTTCAGCTTCTGCTACCATTCTGTCAATTTCTTCCTCTTTCAAGCCTGTAGATGCTGTAATTGTAATTTTTTGCTCCTTCTTGGTTGCAAGGTCTACTGCTTTTACATTTAAGATACCGTTAGCATCAATTGAGAATGATACCTCAATCTGTGGTACTCCTCTTGGTGCTGAAGGTATTCCATCTAGTACGAATCTGCCTAAAGTTTTATTATCTGCCGCCATCTCCCTTTCTCCTTGTAGAATATGTATCTCTACAGCTGGTTGATTGTCTGCTGCTGTTGAGAATATTTGTTTCT
>JBHAMS010000041.1:0-3922 GCA_041828405.1 Candidatus Dojkabacteria bacterium | reverse complement strand
TAGATTAAAAAAGGTAATCAAGAAACACAAAAAACTAATCTCTGATCAAAACATTGCAGAAACAGAGAAAAATCTAAAAAATGTGTACAAGATGCTTGACAAATCGACAAAGAAGAATGTCATAAAAAAAGGTAAGGCAGACAGATTAAAGTCTAGACTTACAAAACAATTAAACAAACTGTCCAAAGATAATGTCAAAACTTCTAAGAAGAGCACTTAAAATAACCATTTGGCCAGCAATGTTGATGATTGCTGGTAAATTCTTGGGTATTTTAGGAATCAGCTCAATATATGGTTTAGGATACCATATAGACAATCAAATTAATGGGATATTTTCAGTTCAGATCTGTTACGAAGATAGTGCAACTACTCTTTTTGTTAATTCAATGTCAGACCTCATAATGATACTCGTACTGGCAATCCCCACAATCTACCTCATCATCAAAAATATTCTCTACCAAAATACATTCCAAAATCCAAGAACCATCATAAAAATGACTCAACTAAATGTACTAAAGTGGGTTACAAAGAAAGATACCTCATTCCTTTCAATATTCATCTGGAGTTCATTCCTACTAATAGCATCATCAATAGTTGTAGTACATACAATTCAAAACAGTACATATCCATGGATAGGGATTCTCTCAGCAGCATTTGGAATATTAGCAATATGGGCAACTGTGAAGACATACGAAACAGAAATTGATAAGATATATCCAAAGGAAAACATCAATTACTAAAAATGGAAAATCAAGATGGGAAAATAAAAAATCTTTTAGGTAAAGTGCTAGAACCTTTAACATTGGTACTTCTACTACTCTTCATAATACTTCCTGTACTAACAGTCTTAAATCTCACACCAATAACAAGAGAACTCAAATTGAATGTCTTAGGAGCAAAGATAGATCCTTCTGGATACTCATTAAAATTGATTCAGGGTAAACATGATATCTTTACTTCCGAGAAATTAGATGAATTAGAGAATAATGCTTTTGAATATTTTGTAAATATTGGAAAAAGAGGTAAAGATACATATTCAAAACCTATTCTTAAAATAAAGAATGAGAGTAAAAATACTAAGACTTTTGTATTGGAAGGACATACAGGAGTAAATACTAAATCAAATATATCAATAATAATTGAAGAAAAATCATATTTGTTACAAGATAATGAGGGACAAGTTAGAAAGCAAGAGATTGTAATATCTCCTTCTGATGAGAAAATTCTTTTCCTCTCTGTTCAGAATGAGAATAATGTTCAATTTTCAGAAGAATTTAGATTGAATATAACAGAGAAATAGATAGATTCCCAATTAAACATTAGGACTGATATTTACATTTTTTACAAACTTAATATTCATCTCATCACACAGGTCGTTTTCAGAGTTAAACACAAGTTCAATTTCAAATTTCCTCTTTTGCAAAACATACCTGAACCAATACTTATCACTCTCCCACATTCTCTCTTCTGGAATATTTTGAATATCAAACCATTCGACACTCATTTCATCACTTTCTTTTACATCACCTGAGAAATCTTTAACTAAAAAAAGATATACTATACCTTTCTTTTTCTGTTTCTTTTGATTAAAGATTAGACAACCATGTAATTCTGGATTAGATATTACTAAATTAGTTTCTTCAAAAATCTCTCTCTTTACAGCATCAAAAATATCTTTGTCATCTTTCTCTACTTTACCACCGAAACCATTAAGTTTACCTTTTGCTCCACCATATTTCTTAGCTCCAAGTAAGACTTTGTTACCTGAGAAAATATACGCTAATGTTGCATATCTACAATCTTCCATATATAAGATATTACATATTCTGGGAGTTTAATCAATCCCCTAGCATGATATAATACCCCTATGACATTAGACAAAATTAGAAACTTCTCAATAATCGCTCATATAGACCATGGGAAATCAACTCTTGCAGATAGAATGCTAGAAGCAACACACATAGACATATCAAGAGATAAAAGAAAAGAAAGAGTACTAGACAGATTAGAACTAGAACAAGAAAAAGGAATAACCATAAAACTACAAGCATGCAAAATGAATTGGAAAGGATATGAACTAAACCTCATAGACACACCAGGACATGTAGACTTCTCATACGAAGTATCAAGATCATTAGCAGCATGCGAATCAGCAATACTACTAGTAGATGCAAGTCAAGGAATACAAGCACAAACAATATCCAACACAAGAAAAGCACTAGACTTAGGATTACAAATAATTCCAGTAATCAACAAAATAGACTTACCAAATATAAACATAGAAGAAAGAGAAAAAGAAATAGAAGCACTACTAGGTTTCAAAAAAGAAGAAATAATAAAAGTATCAGGAAAAAGTGGATTAAATGTAGACAAACTACTAGATGCAATTATAGAAAGATCACCAGCACCACAAGGAGATCCAAATGCCCCATTAAGTGCATTAGTATTTGACTCCTTCTACGACGAACACAGAGGAGTAGTAATCGCTACAAGAATATTCAATGGACAAATATCCTACCAAGCAGGTAAAGCCTCTGAGCTGTACATGATTCAAAGAGATCATAAATTCAAACCAACAGAAATAGGAGTATTCAATCCAAACCTACAAGAAACAACAACACTCAAAGCAGGTGAAGTAGGATACATAGCAACAGGAATGAAAGACATCAGTTGCTTCACAGTCGGTGATACAATCTCTAACAGAAAAGACACACCACCACTAGAAGGATACAAAATACCAAAACCAAATATATTTGCAACATTCTTCCCATCAGACTCAGACGATTACGAAGCATTAAAAATAGCTCTAACAAAACTCTCCTTAAACGATGCCTCACTCTCATTCACCAATCAAAGATCAGGTCTACTTGGATCTGGCTTCAGATGTGGATTCCTAGGTCTACTACACATGGAAATAGTACAAGAAAGATTAGAAAGAGAATACAATGTCGACCTCATAGTCACAGCACCAACAGTAGAATACCAAATAACAAAAACAAATGGAGAAGAACTCGTAATCCAAACACCACAAGAACTACCATCACCAGAAGAAATAACCGAAATACGAGAACCATGGGTAAGAGCTGAAATAATGACACCTGAAAAATACATAGGAGATTTAATGGAGCTATGCCAATTCAAAAGAGGACAATATGTAAATACAAAATACTTAAGCAGTACATCAGATGAAATACAACTAAAAGACCAATACATAGTACTAGAATACGACATACCCCTAGCCTCCCTCATCTCCAACTTCTTTGATTTAATGAAAAACATCTCAAGTGGATACGCATCAATGGAGTACGAATTCATAGATTACTTCCCATCAGACATCGTAAAAGTATCAGTACTAGTAAACCATGAAGAAGTACCAGTATTAAATTTCCTAGAAGTAAGAGAGGGTGCAAGAACAAAAGCAGTAAAACTACTAGAAGAAATGAAAAGAGTAATACCAAGACAACAATTCTCCATACCACTCCAAGCAACCATTGGATCACAAATAATAGCAAGAGAAGATGTAAAAGCTTTCAGAAAAGATGTAACAGCAAAACTCTACGGTGGAGATTATTCAAGGAAAAAGAAATTACTAGAAAAACAGAAAAAAGGAAAGAAAAGATTAAAACAGATAGGACAAGTAAATATTCCACAAGAAGCATTTCTTGCAATATTAAAAACATAATGATTACAAAAATCAAATTAACAAACTTCAGAAGATTCAATAATCTTGAACTAGATATAAACAAAAAGATTGTTGTATTCCATGGAAATAATGCTAGAGGCAAAAGTACAATACTAGAAGCAATATACTTACTTTCAAATGGGAAATCACCATGGGCAACAAATGATGAATATATAAATACGAAGCAGAAAGATGAAGAAAGATATTCCAGAATAGAGATAACAAATGATGATAATACAT
>JBHAMS010000040.1:0-3113 GCA_041828405.1 Candidatus Dojkabacteria bacterium | reverse complement strand
TAACAAGAAAAGCAGATGTGAATTTTGAGAATGAGGAAGATCCATATGCAATGTATATGGCAGAAAATTATGAAACAACAGAGTGGAATTGGGAAGATTTTAGGAATATACATGTAACAAGTTTAAGAACCACAGCAGGTACAGATGCATATTTTGCAATTTACAAACAATGGCCACAACAGAGGAAAGCTTTTCAAGAGTTTCTAAAAAGTAAAAAAGGAGAAACAATAGGAGTAAATATTGATGGATTCGTATCTCCATTTGATGTTACAGACTCTGGCGAGAATGAGATTACTTTCGCCTTACCGATATATACCTCAGACACAGATGAAGCAAGAATTACTTCTCTTCTGTACAACTCTGGACATATACCTGTGGAGTTTTCATTAGAAAGTGAAGAAAACTTACCAACAACAAATATCACAATTGATTACTTCAAAATAGCAATTGGTTTAACAATTGCACTAATCACAACATACATCTACCTCTTAATATTCAAACAGTCTAGTAAGAGAGAGCTAGCGGAGTCATTCTTTGCAACAGTAATCACTCTTTCCACATATATCGCAATATTGAAAGTACAGCATATTTCTGTTTACACACTTCTACTTGCACTTGGAGCAATCATCATATCAATAATCATAAGAGTATTAACAAGCAACAAGGAATCTCAGAAATACATACTACTATCACTCTTCATGATATACCTAGTAGCTGTAAACTTAGGTACAGGATTCATACACATATTTGCAAAAGAGATGGCAGTTTTAACACTAATTGCTGTAGCATCTATCATGATATCTAAATGGTATATAGGTAAAATTAGAAAGATATAAACATGAATATATTCACTGCAGTATGGAACAATTGGAGTATCTATCAAAAAGTAACAACAGCTTTGATGTATACATTACTTCTCATACTCATACCTCTACTTGTTGCTTCAATAACAAAGAGCAAACAATTCACGATATTCTCCGTAATATCTTTAATCAGCTCAGCAATAATCACTTTAATATCATTCATCTTTCTAAACATTGCAATCGGACAAACAATTTCATTCATATATCAGTTAACACCAATCATCGTACTCATCATCAACACCTTAAACATGTCCACAAGTATTGGATTCTTTGAAAAACAGAAAAAAGATAAAGAACTCAATATAATAAATCTAAAAAAAGAGTACTTAAGAGATACACTACAATTAACAATATTCTTAACATTAATGTTCTCAGCATTTTCAGCATTCCTCTCAGGGACAATATTCACATTCATTGTCCTAACAGGAGTAATTGCAGTAATCGTACCATGGGTAAACTTCGCAATTGTATACTGGTATTTCAAAAAAAATGCTTAAACATAAAATAATTGTTTTAACAGGTTGTACCGCATCTGGTAAATCCTCCATAGGTATAAAGTTAGCTCAAAAGATAGGTGCAGTAATAATAAATGCTGACTCAAGACAAGTATATAAAGAATTAACAATTGGAACAGCTAAACCAATACCTGATAGAATCAAAGAAGAAACATATTACATAGACAACATTCCTCATTACCTCTACTCAACGATTTCTGTAAAAGAAAATTACAGCATCTACCAATATCAAAAAGATATAAAAGAGGTATTAAAAAAAATACCAACAACAACTCCTGTAATTTTACTAGGTGGGACAGGACTTTACATAGACAGCATAATTAAAAACTTTCAACTAACAGAAAGTGTAGATAAAGAAAATTACGACACATACTCCATATCACAATTAAAAAAAATGGTTGGAGATAAGAAATTAAAACAATTAAATGAAAGTGATAGAGAAAATCCTAGAAGACTGATCCGTATATTACAAAAATCACAAAATAAAGAAGATATAGACACTCCTCAACCACTAAATCATATATACATAGTCGTTGATGTAGATAGAGATACTCTTAACAAAAATATTGAAAAAAGAGTAGAACAAATGTTTGAGAGTGGTCTTCTAAAGGAGAATGAACAATTAAGAAAACAAGAATTAAATAAATATAGAGGATTTAGAACAATAGGTTATCAAGAATTTGATGAATATTTTGATGGAGGAAAAGATATAGCAGAAATTAAAACAGAAATCATTAACCATACGAGACAGTATGCTAAACGACAAAGGACTTGGTTTAGAAGGAATAAAGATGCAATATGGTGCAAGACATTTAATGAAATATTGGAGAATGTTCAAAGATATCTTAATTCTAAATAGCAACTATACAGAATTAACTGAGAAAAGAATTTGATATGCCCCACCCTCAACTTTAATCATATCTATACTATTAACAACAAAAGAAATCTCTCTATGTTTAATCTTCTTGGAAATAACTGACAAATCCTTAACCACATTGGAATACTCCTGAGGTGTCAGATCTTTATTAACTCTCCCAAGTGTCAAATGAGGAATAAAGTTTACATCTTTATTCAAACCCAATAAAGATCTTAACATCAAGCACATCTTCCTCATCTCCTCTCCACCCTTTAAGACTTCAAGAAATATTAACTCCCTATACCTTCTACTACTTCCCATTTTCACTCCACCTAATTGGACATTGAAATTGGAGAAATTAAATTTCCTTAATTTATATTTGATATAAAGCTTTCTTAGAAAACCAATCCTCTCTCCAAGATATACCAATGTCAAATGATATGCTTTAGATGAAGACCACCTCACATCAATACCAAGCCCATCAAACACATCTCTTACACTATCCACACAATTCTCAATCTCTTTATTACTATTTCCATCAGGTACAAAACCTATGAAGAAACTCATAAGTAACTACTTTGTAAGCTTATCTAAACCACCAAGAAATGGTTGTAGAACATCAGGAACAATCAAGCTTCCATCTTCCTGTTGGTAAGTTTCTAACAGAGCCACCATCAATCTACTTGTTGCAAGACCAGAACCATTCAAAGTATGAAGGAACTTAATCTTACCATCGTCTCCTCTGTATCTCATATTTCCTCTTCGTGACTGATACTCTCTAACATTAGAAACAGAGCTAACCTCGTAATACATATCCATAGATGGAATATATGCCTCAATATCATATGTCTTAGCAGCACCAGCAGAACAATCACCAGC
>JBHAMS010000039.1:0-4034 GCA_041828405.1 Candidatus Dojkabacteria bacterium | reverse complement strand
TTTAATGGGGTTATATCTTGTTACAAGGATAGGAAACCGAGTGATTGGTCTTTTAGGAGATTGAGGGAGGTAGTTGATGATGATTATGAGAGTATGGTTTTGATTGATGATTCTGAAAAGAATTTGTCTGTTGCAAAAGATCTTGGTATCTCTACTGTTAGATTTCAAACGATTGATGATTTGTCTTTGATTAACGGGGTGTAGTTCAGGTGGCTAGAACGCTTGCATGGGGTGCAAGAGGTCGCACGTTCAAGTCGTGTCACCCCGATTGTTAAATAATCATATTCTTTACACTATATCCGCTGTACTGGTATAGTATTGTCATAATTAAATTGATTACTAAAGTTATGAAAGTATCCATTGATGGAACAAAATGTATTATGTGTGGTAGTTGTGTTGCAATATGTCCTGAAGTCTTTGAAATGAGGGATGATGGAAAGGTAGCTGTTAAAAATGATGGTGAAGTTGCTCAAGAAAATAGCGAGAAGGTTAAAGAAGCTCAGTCTAGTTGTCCAACTACAGCTATTGAAGTAGAGGTATAGTATGTCGCATAAGGAGAAAATAGCTTGTATTAAAGAGGATATCCTTTTTAAGGATGGTGAGTGGAATGGCTTAATGAATAGTAATCTTGATATGTATGTTTCCCTGATTAAGAGTAATATGGAGTTTCATCCTAGAGATGAGCTTGAGGTTAATCCCAGTTACAAGCAAATTATTGCACAGGTTATTTTGAAATATTGTAATAGATATTTTCTGCACAGACAGGTTGCCAGATCTGAGAAAAGATTGAACTCTTTATGTCCACTTCCCATAGGTGGTCATATTGAAGAATTTGATAATACAGTCGGTGATGCAATTGAAAATGCAATGATTCGTGAAATGAATGAAGAGGTTTATTGTGGATCAAAAATTGTGAATAAGGAGTTTCTAGGTTTGATATATGTTGATGATGGTAATCCAGTTAATAAAGTACATGTCGGTTTTGTATATATTTTTGAACTAGATGGAGATGATGTACATGTTAAGGAGGAAGGTTTGGAGAATATAGGTTTTGTTGATATTGAGTATTTGAAAAATCATTTGGAAGATTTGACATATTGGTCAAGAGAAATAATTTCTTATCTTTAATGTTTAATTATGAATGATTGTATTTTTTGTAAGATAATTAATGGAGAGATTCCTAGCTACAAAATATATGAGGACGATGATGTTTATGCTTTTTTGGATATCAATCCTGTGAGTTGTGGACATACATTAGTTGTACCTAAAGAGCACTATTGCGATATTTTTGAAATTCCTGATAACTTATTGTCTAAGATAAATATTGTAGTAAAGAAACTTTCTAGTACTATTAAGGAGAAGTTGAAGTGTGATGGTATTAATGTTTTACAGAATAATGGGAGTTGTGCTGGTCAAACAGTTTTTCATTACCATGTACATATTCAGCCTGTTTATGTTGATTCTAAAATAGATGAGAGTGTTGAGAGTATTTGTGAGAAGTTGAATAATCCTTCTTAGTGTTTATTTCTACTTTTTCTATTTTACTATTCTTCATTGAATGCGATATAATTATCGGCATGTTAATCTAAATTTTTATATATATTTTCTAAATGGTAGAGAAAAAAGATAAAGAGGTGACAGTAAATCTTGATTTCTGGGGAGTCCCTATTGCTATGGTTATCGTTGCTTTAATAGTTGTTGGAATTGTAGCTATCAGTAACAGAAGAAGCAATTCAAATACTTCAACTACACAGCAAAATAATGTATCTTCTCAGGGTTCAACAAATTCTACAGACAGTAATAACAGTAGTAGTTCTAGTAGTGGTGATTCTGGCGTTTCTGCAACTGTTGGCAATGATCCATATCTTGGAGATTTGAAGCAGGCTAAAGCTGCTGTTGTTGAGTTCAGTGATCCAACTTGTCATTACTGTCATAAGCATGCAACAGAAACTTTCCCAAGTATAAAGAGTGAATATATTGATACTGGAAAGATAGTGTATGTTTTTAAGGAGTGGCCAAGAGGTGATAATGGAAGTTTAACATACGAGATATCTGAGTCTGGTATGTGTGTGTTTGAGCAGAAAGGTGTTGATACTTTCTTAAAGTATCATGAGGGAGCTTTTGAAATTGAAAATCTTGCAGGTATTAAAACTTTGGTTTCTTCACTGGGTGTTGATATGGGACAGTATGATAGCTGTATGAAAGATGGCAAGTTTGTATCAGATTTGAATGATGATAGGAACGAGGGAACAAAGGCTGGTGTTAATGGTACTCCAGGATTTGTTGTTGGTAAGCTTGATGAGAATGGTAAGGTTACAGGTTCTTTAATTGGTGGATTTGTTAATTTTGATAGATTTAAATCAAGGATTGAATCATATCTTACAGCTAACTAATAGCTAAGAATTTGTTCTTGTATCGCAAGGAGGCTCATCGGAGAGCCTCCTTTTTTTGTAAAATCATAACTGAAACTGTTCTGCATACAGTGATTTATTACAATTTGGATTATTATGAACTCCCTAGTGCTATTGAATTTTGTTACCCAAAAGAAAAGACCTAGGAAATTATTATCTCCTAGGTCTTTGAAAAGTTACTATGTACTTTGTTTATTTCTTTTTAGTTGTAGCAACTTTCTTCTTTGCAACCTTCTCTTCCTTTATTACTGGTAACTTACTATTTCTCTTTGCGATTATAAAGAAATCTCTCTTCATTCGTATAATAGCTCCAAGTGAAGTTAATGTGAGGATAATACCGTAAAAACCACTTATTATTGGTACAAACCCAATTAAAACAGAAATTACTCTTCCTACTAGGAAAGATCTGTAAGGTCTGTACTCCTTTACACCGAAAACAGTTAATATCTCACTACCAATTGCTAACTCAGCCCATATCCTTCCAAATATTACAATGAAGATTAGGAAACCTATTACGATTAAAGCAATTGGAGCTCCGATAATGGAGATTAGTAGCAATGCTAAAGGAATTGGAACAATTAAGAATGTACACAAACCTATTAACAAACTTTTAACAAACTCTGAAGGAGTGTCTATAATTTTTCTCTTTATCTGGAAATTCTTTACAGGTGTTAACCATAGTAAGAAACTTCCTGCGAGCAACATTGTTAAGAAACTAAAGAAACCTTTAGTCGCCTTACTAGCTAACGAGTTCTCTGTGAAGAATGTTGTAATAGGGTTACTATCTGTGGTCTTCTCTTCATCAACCCCCTGCTCCTTTGCTATGTTATCTACTGTCTTTTCGTAGTAAATCTTCCCTGCAACCTTCTCTTCCGAAACTGTCACCTGCTCTCCAAAAGCCAATACATCTCCACTTACCATTGCATCTATTGATGGTGCAAAACCAAATACTCTCAAATCATCACCAACAGAACCTTTGATTTTACTTGTATAAGTAAAAGATAAAACATCTTTACCTACCTGTCCGAGTGAGTTAAAGCTATTTGCAAATGCATATACATTACCATTGATCAAACCTTCTGAAGTAATGTGAGATCCCATCAAAAATAGATTCCCATAAATTGTTGAATCTATGTCTATCGTTGAACCACCTACATAAACATCTCCTGTGATTGTTCCCTTTATACTTATCTTCTCTGCGAAAACAATAACATCACCATCTACAATTCCGTTTATCTCTGCATTTGATGCAAAAATATACAAATCATCTCTAACTGTCTCTCCCTGATCCAGTTTATATTCCTTAAAGTGGAATTCCGCAGCCTCTGGCTTTGATATTGGGAAAAATAGTATTGCAGAAAGCATTACTAAAATCCCTAGTAAGAATTTTGGTATTTTCATACTTAAAAATTAAAATATTAAATTACATATATATAGATAGTAGCATACTATTTCCACATGCACAATTTGCTGAGCTTGAGAAATTTATGGATGCTCCTTTGAAAAATTACTCTTCAGGTATGCAAGTGAGATTGGCATTTTCAATTGCAATTATGGCAGATGCTGATGTATATATTCTTGATGAGGTTTTAGCTGTTGGTGATGTCGCATTTCAAGATAAAT
>JBHAMS010000038.1:0-3598 GCA_041828405.1 Candidatus Dojkabacteria bacterium | reverse complement strand
TAGACAAATAACTTGGAGTCTAAGATATAAATATCTGAGCAAGAAAGAAAAAGGTTTGGTAATTAAATACTTAGCAAAGATATGTGGTATTAGTAAAGTACAAACTAAAAGATTAATTGTTAAAGCTGTGAGAGGAAGATTGAAATTGCCTAAAACAACAAGAAACCAAACTAGTTTTAAGAAAAAATATTCTCAAAATGATGTATATTTACTTGCGAAGATAGAGAATGCCCTAAACTACCCAAATGGTATTGCTCTACAACATCACTTGCAAAGAGGGGATAACAGGTTTGAAAGATTAGCAAATATCTCTCATGGACATATATACAATCTAAGAAAAACAAATATCTACAGAAAATTCATCATTAGATACAGTGGGACTAAACCTACAAGTCATAATGAGATTGGGATTAGAGAGAAACCAAATGTACTTGGACCAGGTTACTTAAGAGTGGACTCTGTACATGGTGGGGAGAAAGATGGACAGAAAGGTGTCTACTACATCAATTTCGTAGATGAGTTACTGCAATGGGAGATAGTGACATGTGTAGAGGGTATATCTGAAAGATACTTGAAAGATGTATGGGAAGATTTACTGAAAATATTTCCATTTGTAATTCATCAGTTTCATTCCGATAATGGGAGTGAATTCATTAACAAGGTGGTGGCTAAGATACTAAACAAATTGATGATTAGACAGTCTAAATCAAGACCTAGGAGAAGTAATGATAATGGGTTGGTGGAGAGTAAGAATGGCTGGGTAATTAGAAAACATTTTGGGTATATGTATGTAGATTCTAACAAGGCAAAGTTAATCAATGATTACTTAATGGAGTATTTTAATGATTACCTTAATTACCATAGGGTGTGTGCATTCCCTACAAAGGAAATACTAAACAATGGTAGGATTAAGATTCGTTACAGGAGTAAGGATTACAAAACTCCGTATGAGAAGCTAAAGGAGCTGGACCCTAATGGTAGATGTTTAAGAGAAGGGGTTACATATGATATGCTAGAGAGTATACATATGAGGGATACTGATTTGGATTATACGATGAAGATGAATAAGGAGGGTATGAAGCTGCGAAGACAGCTAGTTGATTAAAAACAGGGCTTAGTGAAACCTAGTTCAGTATCATTTAACGATTGGAAAAGACTCGAATATTTATATAATGTTACAAGAGTTTTCAGAGGTTTAAGACCGAACAAGTTCACTAAAATTGGTAATAGGTACTGAACTCAAAACCCAAAACATACTACTTACAAATTGCTACATCATTACCAAAACAATTAGACAAACCTAAAAACATCATTATACCTATCTACCTTCCTCTTCCTAAAATTCTTAGGAAAAAACTCTATCCTACCTAACCTCTTATTCCTCTTAATCCTCTCAATATCAGGATTATGTTTAGAAATTAACATAAAAAAACATTGCAAATAGAAAGCAACCTCATTAACAAACCTAATAAATATATTACATTCATTAGATTTAACAATATCTATATTCCCTTTTTTACAAATACCCCACTCTGTATACAACCAATCATTCTTAGAATATATATAATTCAAATAATCAGGATTATATATCGGTTTAACAAACATCAACTCATGAAAATTAAAGATATCATTATCAAAAAGTAAACCTCTCTCCTCACAAATTAAATTAAGACAGAATTTATCCTTAACACACCTATCTCTCTTCGTACGAATCTTCTTAGAAAAGATATTTCTAATCTCCAAACACAACCTATACAACCAAACAGAACCATTTCTAACAACAATGAAAACATCAATATCATCATCTTCTTTAGCAAAACCTGCACCAACAGATCCAGATATGCCTATGAATTTAACGAGATTAAATAGCTTTAAACTTTGAATATTTCTTTTAGCAATAGATATCTTCTTCTCAATATTTGGATTGATATCAATATTACTTGGATATTTACTGTAACTATTCAACTTCCAAATCCTTTTAACATCTTCTCTAGATGTTTTAACATTCATTAAGGAACGAAAATCTTTTAATTGTGTAGCCCTCTGCTCCTTACTATATTGTTTTTTTAGCATGTTTAGAATTCCTGTAAAAGATACTAAGATAGGTTTTCAGTATAGGAATCTTTTTCATTTTTTACTTCTTTTACATACTACTATCTATTGGAATAATTTGGTGGAGCAAGACAACCATAGTTCGCAGACGCTAACCTCATAAAATTGTTAAATTCAAACTAACAAAATTAAAAATCTTTAGTAAGTGATTAAGGAACCATACACATTCCTTTAATATTCTGCTAAACTTTAGTAGAATCTGCCTGTATGAGACAACATGCCATACCACAAAATGTTTTAGATGTAGAATTTAAACTCTTTACTAGATTCACTCTAAAAGAATTTGCTTACCTCTCAATAGGGGTAGGTTTTGGCGGACTAATGATATATCTAGTAGTATCAGAAATAATCCCTGCAATACTCGGAGTACCTGTAGCACTCGTAAGCTCAGGTGCAGGAATCATAATGGGACTAGTCCCCATAAACGAACAAGACGCTGACAAATTCATACAAAGCTACATAGCAGCCATAAACAATCCAACACAAAGAACATGGTTAAACAAACAAATGAAAGAAGAAAGAGCAAAACCAATGCTCAAACCAACAGAAGATGGAACTCTAGTACACAAAGACGACAAAGCAAAAAAGAAAAAAATCATAGGTGGAACAGGAAGTGATACCATAACTACGGAATCACAAGAACAAACAAACACACAAGGAGAAACAAATGAACCGAAAGACATGTTTGAAGAAGCAATAGATGTAAAAACACCAACATTAACACCCGAGGAAATAATCATCACTGATGACAATATTTCAAAATACCAATTCTCAGTAAAAGGTCTGGAAAATCTCCCAGGTAACATCAATGTATGGCTATGTACAAAAGATTACCTACCAGTTCCAAATGTCATATCATATCTTAGAAATAGCGATATGAAAATTGTATATGCAAACAAAACAGGACCAAATGGATACTTCCTAACAAACAAGGTATGGGAACCAGGAAACTACACCATAAATTTCCAACATCCACAATACAAATTTCCAAAAGTTGAAATAATCATAAATAATGTAAATAATAGATTACCAATTAAGATAAGTGCCATATAATTCATAAATGGATATAAATGCAAGAGCAAGAGCAACAGCATCAACACAAGATCACCTAGCTATACGAAGTATAGTGGACGATTTAGTAGTAAACAAAAATGGAAGTGTAGCCATGATCATTCAAACATCCTCCATAAACTTTGACCTTCTTGCAGAATATGAACAAGACAACAAAATATACGCATTTGCAGGACTACTAAACTCATTAAATTTCAGAATACAAATACTCATTAGAACAAAAAGAATAGATATCTCAAACTACATAGACTATCTAAATGTTCAAAGAGAAAAAGCAATGAGTGATGGACTCAAAAAACAATTAGAAATATATACAAACTTCGTACAAAACCTAATCGTAGAAAACGATGTTTTAGACAAAAGCTTTTTCATAGTAATACCGTATAACCCAGCTGGAACACTACCAACAACATCC
>JBHAMS010000037.1:0-7878 GCA_041828405.1 Candidatus Dojkabacteria bacterium | reverse complement strand
TAATTACAGCAATATTTAGCAATATTAAAAATATTCCAATTCGAGAGAATGTAAAAAAAATCAATAGAGTGGATAGGAGAATATTAAAAATACTGAAATAACGCAGTAAGCCTTTTGTTCTTAAATATATGAAATTTGAGAGAAAAAATATTAACAGAAGATATCCAGCTAGAATATTTGGATGAGGAAATGTACCATATGCTCTTAAAAAGATTTCATTATTTAATACAATGAAGCTTGATCCTCTCATTCCTGATACTACTTGTGATTCTCCTAGAAAATTTAAGTTTAAAGACATTCCTTTCATGAATTGTTGAACTCCTATGAATCCTTGTATTACAAGATTGAAAAAAGAGAGTAGGATAAAAGTTTTGTAATACTTATTAAAAATTTTCGTATTACTGCTTTTAATTATTTCAACAAGTAAAATCAGTAGTAGGAAGAATAGTATTACTCTTAAAGAGCCAATTACTGTAATTATTTCTTTGATAAAAATATTTTGTAAAAGTAGAAAAGAGCTTACTAGTATTAGCCATAGTAAATATCTGCTTATGGCTTTTCTTAAAAAATTCTTTCCTTTTGTAAAAATTATTGAAAAAAGCAATATTACACACCATACATCAAGAATTGAGATTGTAGGTATTAGATAATTAACTATGACTCCATTGACAAATTCATTATATATTTTAATAGTTGTTGAAAATATATTAAGAGTACTTGGTAATTGATATGTAACATTGAATGGTAGGATTAGGAATATTGTAAGAATTGAGGAATATATCCTGTTTTTTGTAATGAATGAAACAGTTATATATATAAGAATGAAGGATAGTAGTGTAAGAAATCTACCTAAAGATTCATTAAGAAAGAAGAATGAGGAAAGAACTAGGAGTATGTCCAACAGTATGAAAGGTATATTCCTTTTAGATAGATAGTATCTAAGCATTTATTTATCAATTTTGCTTAATATCAACCACTTATTTAACTGGAGTTATTACAATATGTCTATCCATTCCTTCTCCTAGACTCTCAGTTGTAATATCCTTAAATTTCATTAAAGCTAGATGAACAATTCTTCTATCAGATGGTTTCATAGGAGGAAGGTCTACCTTTTCTCCAAGAATTCTTGCATCATCAGCTTTTTGCAATGCCATTTCTTCAATTTTTGTATCTTTCTCTTTTCTATATCCACCAACATCAACAAAAACTCTAAAATCATAATCTTCTGGGAATTTTCTTCCAAATATTACTTGAAGAATAAATTGTAATGAATCAAGATGTCTACCTCTATTACCAATCATGTATCCTAAGTCATCTCCATCAAACTCTATTTTAATATATTTAATCCCCTCTTCTCCATCCTCCAATGCAATTTTTCTTTCACACTCAACAGCCAGATGAGAGCATAATGAATTAACCTCTTCCTCAACTATATTTAATAACTCTTTATCTTTCATAGATAAACTATAAAAATTTAGATCTAATTCAGGCAGTAAAAAACTTTACACACTTTCTTTTTGATTCTTAATATTTTTGTTTCTAAGGATAGTTACAACATTCTGCACTCCCTTTTTAGTTTTATCCCAATCCAAAATAGTATATTGTAGAAGTAACATAAACGACTGAACAATCCAATAAACACTTAAAGCAGTAGGATAATTTACAGCAAAAAAGACAGTAGACAAAGGCAAAATCCACATTGTTGAACTCATCATTTTCTGTTGCATCTCTTCTAAAGATGGCTCTTCTGCATCACTCTTCTTTTTCTTCTTCTCTTTATCACTACTCTTAGTAGTAGAGGACCCTTTTATGATATTTGTAAACTTAGTCATCAAATACTGTACAACACCAACAAGCACACACAGCAAAAGGTAGAACATAGGCTCAGCTGCAAACCTACTTCCACCCTCCTTAACAATCTCGTTGTAAGACTTAGTTAAATCAAAAACTAAGAAATTTGTATTAACTCTAACCTCATTACCATTTCCACCAAAAAACATATCCTTTATGAAATCATAAATACCATTTATACTTCCTCCCTCTGAGACAGTACGAATAACTCTTCCAAGAAGAAGTAGAACCAAAATCTGAGGCAATAAGGAAGTTAAGCAACCAAGAGGATTATACCCAACCTTCCTATACAATTTAAGTTGCTCTTGAGACAACTTCTCTGGATTATTCTTGTATTTTTTCTGCAACTCTTTTAGTTTAGGACCGAGTGAAGCCATTTTCTTAGTCATCTCTGTTTGTTTTTTTATGAAAGGAAGAATTAACAGACGAAAGATAATAGCAATTACAATTATCGCTAAACCAAGATTATTCCACAAAACAGAGTACAGAAAAATTATTAAATTCAATGATGGACGATATAAAATCTCATTCCAAAAAAATTGTAATGGTTGAAGCATTTCTTTTTCTCTCAAGTAAAATCTAATGGGAATATATCACAAAATGGAGAAAATTTTAAGGTACAGGATCATATCTGTCAGATTTATTCCAATTATTTTAGGAAATGATAAGAGTTTAAGTGAAAGAATTGAATTATTAAAATCTGGAGTTAAGGTTTTCAAAAATTCAATACTTTTTGGTTGTGGTATTAGTAGATTTATTAAAGCAATGGAAAATTTTGTGCCAAGAAGTAGTAAAGGTATTATGATACTTCAACCTGTTCATAATATTTTTGTTTTAATGCTAGCTGAAGTAGGAGTTTTGGGGTTTTTAATAATTCTATTTCTAATTGTAAAAATAATTTTCCCTATTCTAAAGAAGAAATTCACCGTGTATTCATTGCTGATTCTCATAAATATTTTGATTATTGGGAGTTTTGATCATTATCTGTTTACTTTACCACAAGGTACAACTATTTTATTTTTTGTACTAGTCGGACTCGTGAGGATTTCTTTACCGTAGCTTTGTTATTTGCTACTTTTTCATAAATATTTAAGATGCTATGAGGTTGTAGATGTTAAAAAAAAGAAGAGAGAACGAAATCTCTCTTCTTTCAAAAAGCAATTTTTGTTTAATCTTTTTACCATCTGAAATGTGCAAAAGCTTTATTTGCTTCTGCCATTCTTTCTGTCTCTTCTTTCTTTCTTACTGCATCACCTTCACCTTTGTATGCATTGACTAATTCGTTTGCTAGAATTTTGTCAAACGAATTCCCACTCTTCTTTCTTGAGATATCAACTATCCATCTAACGGCTAAAGTCTCTTGTCTTCTTGGAGAAACTGGCATTGGAACTTGATAGTTTGCACCACCAACTCTTCTTGCTTTAATTTCCAGTGCAGGCCTTACAGAATCAATAGCTTTATTTACAAACAAAACAACATCTTTCTCTTTTACTGTATCAGCTCCAGATTCAATTGCTCTGTAAACTAAAGCCTCTGCAGTACTCTTCTTTCCATCTTGCATTACTTTTGTGATGAACCTTGCAATAATTGGATTTGAATACCTGCTATCAACCTTAGCTGTTCTTCTTTTTGCTCTCTTTCCTCTCATAATTCATTTATAATAATTAAAAACTATGCTTTCTCAGCATCTTCTTTCTTAACTCCGTACTTTGATCTTGCTTTCTTCCTTCCCTTAACTCCTGCAGTATCATATTTCCCTCTTACAACTACATACTTAACACCTGGTAAGTCTCTTTTTCTTCCTGCTTTAAGCAAAACAACTGAGTGCTCCTGCAAGTTATGCCCCTCTCCTGGAATGTATGCTGTTACTTCCATTCCATTTGACAACCTAACTTTTGTAACTTTTCGCAAAGCTGAGTTAGGCTTCTTAGGTGTCATTGTTTTAACTTGCAAACAAACCCCTCTCTTAAAAGGATTTGCAGTTTTCTTATACCTATTCTTCAAAGGATTGAAGTCTCTAGCAAGCTGAATATGCTTTACTTTCTTCTTACTTGATTTCCTAGGTTTTCTTACTAATTGGTTTATTGTTGGCATAGTGCGTATTATATAACAAATTCAATTAAAATTTAAGCTCTTCCAATGATTTCTTATCTTTAATCTCTGCTTTCTCCCCAACAGGAATTGTTCTTCCTATAATAACATTCTCTTTCATTCCTCTTAGATAGTCGGTTTTACCCAATATTGATGCATTGGTCAACACTCTTACCTGCTCTTGGAAAGAGATAGAAGAAAGGAAGCTTTCGGTATTTAGAGATGATGTCTTAATACCAAATAACTTTGGAATTACTAATGCTTTATTTTTACCCTCTGCTATTAGCATTTCATTTTTAGTATCAGCCATGAATCTATTTACTAATGAACCTACTAAGTAGTTGGTATCTCCTGTATCTATAACTTTTCCTAATCTAACCATTTGTCTTAAGATGATTTCAATGTGTATATCATCAATTGCTACACCCTGATTATTGAAGACTTCTTGTACTTCATCAAGAATGTATTTCTGTGCTGTGGTTAGATCTGTGACTTCTGAAAGTTTCTTTGGATCTAATGAACCTTCTGTTATTTGTCTACCAGCTTTTATCTCTTCTCCATCTTCTACTAATACTTCAATTCCTGGTAGTACAGAGATTGTTTCCTCTGCTTTCATTTCTCCATTTACTGTTAGAACTCCACCTTCTATGCTTACTTTTCCATCAAATGGAGCCTGCTTTTCATTCTCTTCAGAATCAATGAACATTATTTGTCCCATTTTTACATCTTGTCCATCTTCTACCGCAACTTTCTTTGCATCGCTTACTATATAGTATCTGGACATTTTCTTTGTTCCTGTGATGATAACTGTCGCAGATTCATCTTCAGCAATATCAATATGGACTTTTCCACTTACAGAAGACATCTGTGCTTCTGCTTTTGGAGTTCTTGCTTCAAATAGCTCTTCTACTCTTGGTAAACCTTGAGTGATATCAACTTTTGCAACACCTCCCTTATGGAATGTCTGCATAGTCATCTGTGTTCCAGGTTCTCCAATTGATTGTGCTGCTATTACTCCTACTGCTCTACCCATATCAATCTCTTTATTATTCTCCAAATTCAAACCGTAACACTTTTGACACATACCCAAAGGTGATTTACAAAGCAATGGTGATCTTACAAATACAGAGTTTATATCAGAGCTATCAATCTTCTCTGAACTCTCCTGATTTATGATTTCATTCTTTTTAACAATTACCTCATCACCTATTTTA
Source organism: Candidatus Dojkabacteria bacterium (assembly GCA_041828405.1). Taxonomy (GTDB): domain Bacteria; phylum Patescibacteriota; class Dojkabacteria; order SC72; family SC72; genus UBA5232. Next base: position 2,722 of record JBHAMS010000037.1, on the reverse strand, counting down.
ATATCTTGTGCTGCCACTCTTCCAAATATTCTATCTTTGAAGCCAATCTTTCTATCATCTTTTCTGCTTATCTCAAAACCTTCACCATCGTAACCACAATCCTCTTCTCTAATGATTACATCGTGAGCAACATCTACTAATTTCCTTGTTAGATATCCAGATGAAGAAGTTTTAAGGGATCTGTCAGCAATACCTTTTCTTCCACCATTTGCAGCTACGAAGTATTCAAAAGCACTAAGACCATCTCTATAATTGCTCTTAATTGGCATTGCTACCCAGTTACCTCTTGAGTCTCTAACAACACCTTTAATTGTCAAAACCTGCCTTGCCTGAATCTTACCACCATTACCACCAGAATCTACCATTTGGTAGATTGAATTGCTCTTATCCAATTTCTCCCAAGCTTTGTCTTCCAGTTCTGTAGCGAAATCATCCCACATGTTTGTAGAAAGATTTGTTTTCTCTTTCTTTGTCATTAAACCTTGTAGGTAGTTTTCCTGTAACTGTTCATCTTTCTCTTCTATCTTTTTAATTTCCGTTTCAAGATCAAAGTCTACATTACAATCCTCCATTGCAAATGAGAACCCTAAATCTGTAGCATATTTGAAACCTAAGAGTTTAAGATCATCAAGTATTTTCACAACATCTGTAAGTTCGCTCTTGTTCTTAATATCATCAATGATATTTTTGATTTTCTTAATACCTACCTGTTCGTTAATGAATGGATAATCTTCTGGAAGAATACTGTTAAATATTACTCTACCGACTGATGTGTGAAGAACTTCTCCTTTTACTCTTACGATAATTTCTTCATCAACAGAGATTATTCCTGTTTCGTATGCTTTTATTGCTGAATTTTCATTTGAGAAAATCTTTGGTTGTTTAGATTCATTAAGATCTGTCATCATGTAGTAACCAATCAACATTTCTCTTGCAGGAGTTGCCAATACTTGACCATTTGAAATATTTACAATATTCAAAGATGACATCATTTCTTTCTTTGCTTCTTCTACAGCATCATCTGTTAGAAGAATATGGACTGCCATTTGGTCTCCATCAAAGTCAGCATTAAATGCTTTACAGACTAATGGGTGAATTCTGATTGCTTCTCCCTCTACAAGTCTTGGATAGAATGCTTGCACACTATATTTGTGTAGTGTTGGGGCTCTATTTAGCAATACTGGTTTGTTTCTAATGATTTCTTCTAAGATATCCCAGATTACATCACCCTCTTCCTCTACCATATCTTTAGCAACTCTTACATTTGGAGCAAGCTCCTTGTCTAACAATTGGAAAATCACGAATGGTTTAAACATTTCCAATGCAATTGATTTTGGTAAACCACACTGGTCAAATTTAAGACTTGGATCTCCATCAATGACAGCTCTACCTGAGTAGTCAACTCTTTTTCCTAAAAGATTTTTTCTAAAGATACCTTTTTTACCTCTAAGATCATCTGTTAATGATTGGTATGGTAACCTCTTGCTATTCATCATAGCTTTAGATGGTCTATGTGAGTTATCAATCAATGCATCTACAGATTCCTGCAACATTCTCTTTTCATTTCTCAAAATGACTTCAGGAGCACCGATTTCAATCAATCTCTTCAAACGATTGTTTCTGTTAATGATTCTTCTGTAAAGATCGTTTAAGTCTGATGTTGCGAATTTTCCTCCAGAGAGAGGGATTATTGGTCTTAATTCAGGAGGTAATACAGGTAATGTCTTAATTATCATCCACTCTGGTTTTGTACCATTCTTTAAGAATCCTTCAAGATATTGAATTCTTCTAATTGTTGAAAGTTTCTTTTCACCTTTCTCTTTATCTGCTTTCTTTCTTAGATTTACAACTTCGCTTTGCAAATCAAGGTTTTCCAAGAGCTTTTCTACTGCTTCTGCTCCCATTTTTGCTTCAAAAAATACCAATTCTCTATCTTCTAAGTCAGAATATTCATCTTCAGAAAGAATTGATCCTACCTCTAATTTCTCAATTAAAGCAAGTATTTTTGTATAGAAGATATCAAGATTTTCCTCTTTCTCTGCGAAATCTTTTCTAACTTTAGCAAGAGCTTGATTCCTCTTATGCTCTATCTGACTTGTTTTGAATTCATTCTTCTTATCCTTTGATGCTTTAATTTCTTTTAATTCTTCTTCAAACAAATCTGTTGTTAGATTTAATTCCTCTTCCAATTCTTTATGGAGATTCTCTAACTCTTCTTTTCTCAAATTGTTTGCTTTAAGAACCATTGATTCTTTTGATTCTTTATCAACAGATACTACCATGTATCTTGTGTAGTATATGACTGAGAGAAGTTTCTTATGTGGGATATCTAAAACTATAGACATTTTGTTAGGAATTCCGTATGCATACCATACATGAGCAATTGGAATTGCTAAATCTATATGTCCCATTCTTTCTCTTCTTACATCTTGAGTTGTTACTTCTACTCCACACTTATCACAAATAATGCCCTTGTATCTAATCTTTTTGTATTTACCACAGTAACACTCGTAATTTTTGGTTGGTCCAAAAATCTTCTCACAGAATAGTCCATCAGGTTCTGCTCTAAATGTTCTGTAGTTAATTGTTTCTGCTTTTGTAACCTCTCCGTATGACCAATCCAATATTTGATCTGGCGAAGCTAAGGTTAACTTCAAAACATCAAAGCTTCCCATTTTGTTTTTGTTATTATTCTTCTTCATTTACTACACCCTCCTCTTCT
>JBHAMS010000036.1:0-3392 GCA_041828405.1 Candidatus Dojkabacteria bacterium | reverse complement strand
TACCAATCACATCTGTAGAAGTCACATAATCTAATCTTAAAAGATCGTCTGCTGTAACCTCACCTGTATATCCTAGTATTTGAGAAATAATATTTCTCTCTGGATACTCTCTCTTACTACCATTATCTACATATACTCCGAGAAGTTCTTCAGAGTGAGCTTTTATCTTTATGGCAATGTCATCGTTCACATCTGTAGCAATTAAAATCTCACGGAAATATGGACTTTCTTCATGCACAGATACAACCTTTTCAAGTATTGATGAGTACTCGCCTTGATTGTCCTTTTTTTCCTTTTTCCAGTTGTCGCCAAGTATACCCCTAAGGGTATCCGTAGTCTTCTGTAGTAACTCATTATCTAAATTCCCCTTACTATCCAAATAGTTCTCAACAAGTAAGTAAACATTCATAGAAGCAACATTCTTAGCAAGAAGTTGCCCATTCCTATCAAGGATAACTCCTCTAAAAGCAGGTGTACTCTGTATCCTCACCTTATTATTCTCAGACTTACTCAACATCTCACTACCTTTAACAATTTGCAAATCTATCAAATCAAAAACCAAAACCCCAACAAGAAAAGAAAAGATAGCAAACAACAAAACATAGTTCCAAGCAGGATTAAAAGTATTAACACTACCCTTCATCACAGATTGCTTAATTTCATGAAAAATATTACCAAACCTAAAAGTATAGCTTCGACACTTTCCTTTCTTCACACCAACTTTTTTAGAAAACTTCAGATCCATTTTAAGCTATCTAATCTTAATTTCAGAACCCTTCCCCCTATCCCTCACGCCATCTAACCAACCATCAAGTATAACCAAGAGAATTGTTGAGAGGAATACTTTGAGAAATATAAACAGAAGATCACTAACAACAAGTGTACCAAACACCCTGTTTAATATGAATGGTGGTAAAACTATTAGCAAAACATAGTAAAGAAAAAGTGTTACAAATTTGAAGACATAGTAGAAAAATCCTGAATTTGTAGAGAGAAACAACGAGAGTACATAGTAAAGAGCTAAAGGAATCAAAGCAATTAAGAAGTTACTACCTAAAGTCCAGTGATTCATTACATCAAAAATCAGAAAGAAGAAAAAAGCCACCCCTAAAAGTAATTTCTTGTCCAAACGATTTTGCAGAAGAAGAATCAGGAAAAAAGCTATTTTCAAACCAAACAGAGCTGAGAAGAAGCTCTCAATTGAAGAGAGGAAGAACAATACAACTATTATATATATTCCCTTAATAATTATGCTCATATCTTTACAAATACTGTAAGTAAACTATCATAATCAACTATTGGAGACACATATCCACTTTTAGATGTTGAAGATGGATTATCTAAAATTCCAACAAGATATCCAACTACAAGATATACACCAACCCTTGAATCATTCATAACAACAATATCACCCTCCTTAACCTCTGCTGTTGAAGAGATATTCTCCACCTTGATACCATCAGCTGTACCTACTACCACAGCTTTACTTAAAATATTTGGTGTCTCTATTATTTTCCCATCTTTGACACCAACATGAGTTATTAAAACTTCAAAACGACTCTCCTTACTACTTAACAATCTAACAAGACTACCACCAAGATCAACTTTCAACACTTGCCCTACATACATATTCCCCAAACTTACAATATTCCCAACATTGACACCATCTTCACTCCCCACATCAATATTTATGTAATCTACATTTTCGCAGTACAATGTTTTAGCTTGAACATATTTTTGAGAAACATCACTTAATGATATCTGTTTTTTTAATGATTCATTCTCCTCTTTAAGAATTGCAAAGTAGGAATTGTTTACATCTTTCTCAAGAACATCTACTTTAAGTTGATTGTATTCATTTCTAAATTCAGACAGTTTTACAAATGCCTGTAGATATTGATTGCCTTCACTTCCTGCTTGGCTACTACTGTATACTGCAGGTTCAAATATGAACGATATGCCATGTCTTAGAAACTGAAGACTTCCAAGAGAGTCTAAAAGCATTGTTAGTACGACACAAAGTATAGCTATGACTAGTGATATATATTCTTTTTCTAAAACCTTTCCAACTCTTTTCATTGAGAAGCAGTAATATATATTAAACTAATTCGTCCCAAGATTTTTGGATTCTTTCCAACAATTCAATATGATCCAACATTTGAGCTGTACCTCTAGCTGCCGCAGATAGAGGATCATCTACTATTTTTACAGGGATATTCAATTCTTCACTGAAATACGAATCTAAACCACGAATTAAAGCACCTCCTCCTGCAAGATACACCCCAGAGGTGAGCAAATCTTTTAGAAGTTCAGGTGGAGTTTCCTCTATGGCATCTTTGACAGCCTCTGTGATGATGCCAATTGTGTTCATTATGGCTTCCCTAATTTCAATACTGTTTAACTCTACTGTTTTTGGCAAACCTGTTAGCAGATCTCTTCCCTGTACTCCCTGTTTTTTTTCCTTCTTCATTGGCATTGCAGAACCCATTAGTATTTTAATGTCCTCCGCACTTCTTTCACCTATGAGGATATTGTATTTGTTTCGTACATAGTTAATGATATCTTCGTCCATTTCATCTCCTGCTGTTTTCAATGTTTTGTCAACGACAATATCACCCAGTGAGAAGACAGCGATATCCGTCGTACCACCACCGATATCAATAATCATGCTTCCAGAAGCATCTTCTACAGGAAGCCCTGCTCCTATAGCTCCAGCCATTGATTCTTCTACCACAAACACCTCCCTAGCTCCAGCTGTTTTTACTGCATCTATGACAGCTTGTCTTTCAACCTCAGTTACAGATGATGGTACACCAACAATTACTCTTGGTCTTGGGATTTTGAAGCTTTTGTTGTAGTATTGGTGGGCTCTGTGTATGAAGTGGGATATCATTGCTTGAGTTGTGTCGAAGTCCGAGATTACCCCGTCATGAAGTGGTTTTACGGCGACAATATTTGCAGGAGTTCTTCCGATCATTTGCCTAGCTTCTTTGCCTACAGCTAGGACAACTTTTGTTCTTTTATCTATGGCAACAACTGATGGTTCAGATACTACTACACCATGATTTCTCATATATACCATGGTATTTGCAGTTCCTAAATCTATCCCTAAGTCGTATGTTACCAATCTCCAGATTGAATCAAATACTCCCATTTAGTCAATGATTAAATATTAACTGATTCTACCATAAAACTGGCTTAGTGTAATTGCAAAAAGAGTAAAAATTTTTAGGAATCGTTCAAACTTTTATTTGGAATTTTCTTTCCTAAGTTTTTTGTAGCATTTCATGCATGCTGTGAGTTTTGATGGTACACCATCAACCTCTACAGATATTCTCTTGAGGTTTGGCATGAATGTTCTTTTTGTTTTTGGTGCTTTATATCTCCAACCT
>JBHAMS010000035.1:0-6338 GCA_041828405.1 Candidatus Dojkabacteria bacterium | reverse complement strand
TGTACCATCAGCCCCATCTGCACCATCTCTTGGTAGAAGTTCACCATTTAACCTTAACAAACGACAGTAATGCCCAGCTGCTCCTGGTTGATTAGAACCTGGATCTAGTCCTGCAGGGATATTGGAAACATGGCATGGATCTTGTTTAATATTTTCTGGATGTGTTGCACTATTGTTTGGATCATATATTACATACTGAATACTTGTACCTACAGGAATAGTTGGTCTTCCCGCCAAACCTACAAAACCACCATCTGTATTGTTTGTATACTTCGATGCCGTAGCAGATGTTGGTTCATACATATTAGATCTCTCGCTAACAATATTATCCCCGTTGTATGGAAGAATATCTATGATTGCAACATTCGTTAAATCAAGATTTCTATCATTTTTATACTTCAAGACAAATGTAGGATAGTTGTCTACAGAATCAGGATTGTTAATCTTGTACATTTTTTGATCTATGAGTGCAGTTGTTGATAGCGATTTTCCAATATTGTAACCACCTTGTACATTCAAGTTTAGAGTTTGCTGTGCTTGAGGATATTGTATCCCTGGCTGATTAACACTTGTATCAGAAGCTTCATTTATAGCTGTACTGCTAGACAAGATGTGTGCAATATTTGAGAATGTGTAGACAGAGTTATTTTCTGGTAGTTTTGAGAGGTCTGAACCTGCTTTTAATGAATATGTTATTGAAGATACAGCCTGATTTGAAGTTACATTCGTCAAAGTCCAAACAAGGCAAGTCTTGGTAGGATTATTAGTACAATTTCTTGTAGTAGGTCCAACATATGTACCATTTGATCCAGATATTACAGTAGAATTAGGAACATATGTAGCAACAGCCACTCCATCTCTATCAGCAGGAATTTCATCTTCAATTGTAAATGTCGTACCATTTACAGCTGTTTGTGCACCAAAAACAACAGGTGTTACAGTATATGAGATCGTATCATTTGGAGAAACAGTTGTAGCTATTGACCCTCCTGACAATGATTTAGAGATACTCATCTGTGCTAGTACAAAATTCAAACGAGTAATATTGAAATTATTTGAGCCGTATTGTGCATTTGCAGGATTAGAGAATTGAGGATCCATGTCAGAGGTATAGTGACTACTTTGGGTGGCTTCGTAGGAAGCCCAATCAGATGTCATAGATGCCACATGAGCATATACTGGAAATTTAGTTCCTTGTACAGGAGATGGTATTATACTGTCTTTAATTTTGTAATTGTAAGAAGTTGAAACCCAATAAGCCTCAGCATTGGCTAAAGTTATTGCAGGCACCATTCTAATACGCAAAGCAGTTATTGTAGATTCATCTGAAGGCTTTGTCGTTGTCCAAGTCATACTACTATCGCACTTTTGATTTTGAAGTGCAGTATCTGTAAGAGGGATTTGGGTCGTAGAATACTCAAGTATTTGATTGTTAAAAAACTCATTTTTATTCTCAGATGGAATATATTCAAATGCAGACGACTCATGAAAAGTTATATAATCAAAGTATCTTTTATCAACCTTGAGACAATGAACCATTTGCTTTCCGAGAAATGGAGAAATCCTTCTATCTGTATAGGCACTTCTGAGCTTCCACGGCATTCCATCTGTCCAAGCTAACCCTAAAAGAGTTATACCAGTCCCATGTTTATCACCTCCACAACCCTTTTCATCCATAGTTGTATATGAGCAATGAATACCTGGGGGAGTCCATAAATGCTGAGCGTCTTGAATATTGTTATCTAAATTTGTTTCGACACCTGTAACATTACTTAGAATCCCACTAATACTGGTTGGAATTGGTGTAAATTCTATATTTGTACGATATGCTAATGTATGTGAAGCATTCGCATGTTGAGCATCATCAGTAGGAATCCATGTACGAATCTCAAATTTGTACAATACATTCTGAGGATTATTTGCCAACAAATAATTTAGGTTTGTTAAGCTCACGCTAACATCATTCCCACTCTTCGTACAAGTGATACTACCACCCAAACCACCATCAAGAAGTTTGCAAGGACTTCCAGTAGCATTCCAGTTATACAATAACCAACCTTGCGCAGGTGTACCACCACCTTCATAATTCGTGTAATTTAATGAAAATGTTAAATTCTGAGAATTACCAGCTGGTAATTCAGAACCCTTCTTCAACCTAACAGTTATAGTATTCGTAACAGGCTGTCCAACAGTAGACAAGTCAGCACTAGTAACTCTTCCCTTGGAAATATCTGGAATTTCTATTACATTCTCAATGTCAACACCAAACAGAGCTGTCACTTTTACCTTATCAGATTCTAATGGTTGTGAAACAGTTACCTCATCAGATTGAATAGTTGTAGTAACCCATACATCATCACCATTAACAGCGCTATTCACCACTGCAACAGCAGGAATCAAAACTTCAGATCCTCGAGGATGATTACCAGTATTACAAACCAAAGTTTTACGATCACCACTAACAGAAGAAACTGGAGTAACACCTTCAGTCTTACATTGAGCAGGAATACTTAACCAAGTCTGCCCATCAGAGAGAACCGCAGTAGATACAACATTCTCAGAATCAGCAACATTGATACTTTGCTCTATCGCATAAGTCACAGTATCTTGAGCCCTAACAAGCAAATTCGTAGGTGAAGAATCCTTGCCTTGAGATCCACTATTAGGTATCAAATCCCAACTCTCATCATCCCAAGTTGGAGTACCATCAGAAAGTATATACAACCTATGCTCTAACTGTGGAGTACCAGCAAAAACCCTCTTAAGAGCCTTCCTAAACTGAGGAACAAAAATCAAAGATACAAAGAACAAAGGCATGAGAAGTAGAATCAGGGATTCTTTTGAAAAAAGCTTTTTTCGTATATCTTTCTTTTCCATTTATAAGGCAGTCAAAATATCTATACTCCTCAGGATACCAAACCTACAAAATTTTCACAAATACCAAAACCCTACAACAAAAAAAACAGTGCAGTACCGCGCCAAAACCTCCTACCTCTACCAGGCCTCGCCTAGGCCACACCTTCGTTCAGAAAGTTTTCATCTCCACCCATGCAAAAAAGACGGGTTACAAAAGAATTCGGTATGGTATATAATTGCGACATATATAATTTTAGGGTCAAACAAAATGATGACGGATCCAAATTTTCAAGAGCTAACAATTGATGAAAGAATTGAACAAGAGAGCGAGAACCTAGCAGAATTACAAAGTAGATGGGATAACGCGATAGAGAAGTTAAAACCATACTTCGGTATAGAAGAGGAATTTGAAAACCCAAATGACTTGCTTAGATCTTTGGAATCTAAAACTTTAAGCGAGTTTAATATGGACGATAGACCAGTAGCATTAGGTTTCGCAGGTCCAGGAGGTGCTGGTAAAGGTACTGTAAGGGAGCAATTGATGGAGGAAGTGAAAACTTTACCTGGTGTTAATTCAACAACAAGAGAGAGAAGAGAGTATGAGATTGATGGTGTTCATTACAATTTTGTTACAACAGAGGATTTTGCTAATGGTGTTACTTTAACAGAGGAGTCAAAGGAGGAGATTGCAAAATTGTTAGGAACAGATAAGAATGATGAATTGACATCGGAGGTATTGGATAGATTGGGTAAGAAAATGGAAGATGAGAATATGGTAGATGGTATTACTTTGACGGTAGAGAAAGGATCTTCATATCTTAATCTAACATATCGTCCAGGTAGAGGTTGGTATGGTGTTAGCACAGATACTTTTGAAGGTTTGAATAAGGGGGACATTATCACATTGGAGGAAAGTGGTCCAAATCTTGTACTGATAGGAAATAGTGTGAATAAAGAGGATTTGAACTATTCATTGGTATACATTTTACCTCCACAGCCAATTGCAGAGACAATGGCAAGAAGAGCTCTCTCAAGAGATGGAATAGATCAGCCATCCGAAAAATTATTTAGCACTATTGGAGAAAGACAGGTTAATGAATTTGAAACAATGGTTGATTTGTTGTTGAAGCATAATGTTCCATTTATACTTTTGGTTAATGATGATACTTTACCAAGTAAAGATGGTAAGGTCATAACAAGGACAGGCGAAGAGTTCATCAAAAAGATGAAATAGAAAACAAAGTTATTTAGAAAAACAGGGAAGATTTCTCCTCCCTGTCACCTAAATAAAAGTAATGAACCTATTGAATACTAATCTTCCTAGGCTTGTACTCTTCTGCTTTTGGAAGTTTAACCTCCAAAATGCCATCCTTGAAAGATGCCTCTACTCTGCTTGGATCAACAGCTGTTGGCAAATTAAATGTTTGTTCAAACTGTGTTTCAAGACTCCTAAAGTAAAACCTTTTATTAGTATCATCCTTCTCCTCTTTCTTTTCACCACCTTTAATTCTGATATAGTCACTCTCCACTTCTATATCTATATTTTCTTTATCAACTCCTGGGAGAGCCATTTTTACAAAGAAGTTATCATTTTCCTCCCACATATCTGCAGAAATATTTGGATATCTTTGCATCATTGGTCTTGTAAAAAATTCATCCATTAAAAAGGGAGTTCCAAAAAAGTCATCGAAAATGCTCCTTACTGGAGTATATGTACTTATTGGTAATTTCGTACCATCTTTTCTTTTTATATCCTTCATAAATTTTGTTAAATAAAATTAAATAATATGTTTAGGGAAATTTCTAATAAGATTATTGATTAAGAACACTTAAAAGAGATTCCTTAACCATATATTAGCACTTTACCACAGTAAGTGCTAAATGTCAAAATCATAAAAAACATTCATAGACAACATATTTCACAATCATTCTAAAACTTTTTGCTTAATCTATACTAAATCGCCCATTACCAATCGGATAGAATACTGAACAGCATTTATACTTCTATACTAATCATAATTATCACAAACTCAACCTAGGATCCCTATCCACCTCCTTAATCTTCGCAACATCAGAAATACTCTTCCCATTTAGAATATTAAAATATCCAGCCACACCTATCATACCAGCATTATCCCCTCTAAACTCCTTAGTAGGATAGTAAAACCCAAGATCATATCCCCTCACAACCAAACCAATCTTCCTAACAATCTCCTCACTATTCATAACACCACCACCAACCAAAACACTCTTAACATCAGGATACATCTCAATAGCTTTCTCCAACTTAATTCTCAAAGACTCAATAACCGTATCTAAAAATCCCCTACAAAAATCATACACCCACTCCTTATCACTACCATACTGCTCCCTCAACTCTTTTGTCTTGTACAGACAAGCCGTCTTCAAACCCGAATAGCTAAAATTCAAATCATTAGAACCCTTCATCGGGACAGTAAAAGTAATATTCCCACTCTTACCTCTCTTTGCAAACTCACAAATAGTAGGACCACCAGGATATCCGAAATTCAACATCCTACCTACCTTATCAAAAGCCTCACCCACAGCATCATCCAATGTCTCCCCAAGCTTCACATACTCCCCAATACTCTTAACAAGAACTAATTCTGTATGCTTCCCGGAAACAAGCAAAGCAATAGCAGGGAAAAGAGAATCAATACCACCTTCAACCAAACCACTACCATTAGAATTAAGCAGTAAAGATGAAAGAAGATGCCCTTCCATATGATTAACAGGAACAAATATCTTTGAATGCTCAATTGCTAAATTCTTAGCAAAATTAAGACCAACCTCCAGATCAATAGCTAGACCAGGACCGTATGTACATGCAACATACTCAATATCTTCCATCGTAACCTTAGCTTTCTTCAAAGCCTGTTCAAATACAATTGAAATATTCCTCTCATGCTCCCTTCTAGCAATATCTGGAACAACACCACCCCACTGAGCATGTATTTCAACCTGTGAAGAAATCACTGAAGAAAGGACTCTTCTCCCTTTCAACACAGCAACAGATGTATCATCACAACTTGTATCAACAGCTAGAATTACTGGTTTAATATCTTTATTCATGAATTTCAATACTCCTTTGATCAATTGAAATATATTTAATTACAACTTTATACATTTTAACATTCATATTGTCACATAATGCTTGAATCTCTTGGTAAAACTTATCTGCCCATTCAATTAAAACAATATCTCCATTTTCAATATGCTCTATCAACCCACTTTTATCCAGTTCACTATCTTCCAATCTCCATGTATCCATATGCGCTAATACCTTTTGCTTGCCATTGTGTATGTATGAATATTCATTGATTATGGTATATGTTGGCGAATTGACAATATCTTTGACATTCAAAACATCACCTACTCCTTTAGCAAATTGTGTTTTACCTGCACCTAATTCTCCACTTAGTGCAACAACTGTAGGAATATCTGAAGAGAGATATTTTTTG
>JBHAMS010000034.1:0-12619 GCA_041828405.1 Candidatus Dojkabacteria bacterium | reverse complement strand
TTTACCAAAGAAAGATTTTTCTAAGTATGAAGATGCTGGATTGTGGGAAATATATATTAAAGGCAGGCAGTGGTGCCTTGAGAGGTTTGAAGAGATATATGAAGTTTTAGGGACGAAGTTTGATTACTACTTCCTAGAAAGCGAAGTTGGGGAGTGTGGGTTAAATCTTGTTAAAGAGAATATTGGGAAGGTTTTTGAGGAAGATGATGGTGCTGTAGTGTACAGAGGCGATACTGAGAAAAACTTACATACAAGGGTTTTTGTGAATAGACATGGGTTACCAACATATGAGGCTAAAGAGCTTGGGCTGGCTCTGAAGAAATATGAAGAGATTAAGTACGATGAATCAATGGTTATTACAGGTAAAGAGCAGAAAGGATATTTTGAAGTAGTAATTGATGCTTTAAGGAAAATTTCGCCAGATGCAGCGAAAGGTCTTGTGCATGTACCTCATGGATGGATAAAAAATTCTGCTGGAAAGAAGATGGCAAGTAGGAAGGGTGGATATACATCAGGTGAAGATTTGCTAAACGAGGTAATTGTTAGAGTAGAGGGAATATCTAAAGGCTCTAGCAAACAATCCGGTGTAAGTGCTGGCGATTACAGGAAAATAGCAGTGGGCGCAGTAAAATATGCGTTCTTGAGGGCTGAGGTTGGAAATGACATACTCTTTGATTTTGAGAAATCAATATCTTTTGATGGTGACACAGGACCGTACATCATGTATGTCTACTCAAGATGCAATTCAATATTAGAGAAAATAGGGCATGTTGGAAGTGTTGAAAATACTGAAAATTCTTCAGAAAACGAAGAGACTTATAGTTTGGGAGTTCTGGGGAATCCTTCTGTAAAAGAGTTGGTTATTAAACTTAGCGAATCGTCTACTGTACTGCTTGATTCTGCGAGGAGGTATTCACCATCAAGTTTATGTCAGTATTTATTCTCTCTCTGTCAACAATTTAATACTTTCTACCAAAGTGTCAAAGTACTTGAAGCATCAGAATCGGAGAAGGTTTTCTTAGCGATTCTGTTAAAAGCAGTTATGAATGTAATTAAGACATCTCTATATTACTTAGGTATTGAAACAGTGGAGAAAATGTAAATGTAATCGCGAGCGGGGTGTAGTTCAGATGGCTAGAACGCTACATTCGGGATGTAGAGGTCGTCCGTTCAAGTCGGATCACCCCGATTTACTTCGTTGAACGTGTAAAAATTTACTTGCCATATAAGGTTTTCTAAGCACTTTTTCATAAATATTTAAGATACTATCAGCCACTGCTAAGCCATAAAATCCTAATATATGTACAATCTATTGAAATTCCCATTGCAAAAGTGTTTAATATATTCAGAATAAAATTAGTGGAAAAATGCCCATGTTAGGAGTTCAGAGTTTTAAATTTGGTGGATATGTCGCACCAAAAGGTTGGCAACCAAAAAATCCAGACGAAGACTATATCATCACATATCTAGATGTTGAAATGATAGATGAGGCAAAAGATAAGTTTGAGGAAGTTGCCGCAGCATGTGCAGCAGAAAGCTCAACAGGTACATGGACAAAAGTCTACGATGGAAAAGGTTCTGGCGTAAAAATGGCAGACGAGATGAAAGCAATCGCATTTGATCTAGAGCCAGAAACCAATACTTTCAAAATCGCATACAAAGTTGATCTTTTTGAACTTGATAATATGTCTGGGTTGCTTGCTGGCATTGTCGGAAATGTTGGTGGAATGAAGATGCTTAAAGCTTTTAGATGTTTGGATATCAGATTCCCTAGAAAAATGGTTTTGGCTTTCCCTGGTCCACAATTTGGTATAGATGGTATCCGTGAGCAGATGAATATTGACAGAGGGCCACTTCTCTTAACTGTACCCAAGCCTAAGGTTGGAAGAACAGCATCAGAACAGGCTGATTTGGCGAGAATTCTGTTTACATCAGCAGGCGGTGAATATCATGGCATCAAAGATGATGAGAATCTAACAAGTCTTTTCTTTAATAAATTTGATGATAGATGCAAGCAAGTGCTAGATGTGTTAAAAGATGTTGAACAGAAATCTGGCAAGAAAAAATTTTACCTTTGCAATGTTACACACTCAAGTATTGATACTATGTTAGATAGGGCGGCAAAGATAAAGGCTTATGGAGGGCGATGGATGATGATGGATGTGGTAACTACAGGATACTCGGCTCTTCACTCAATGAGATTGAAAAATCCTGGGCTTGCGATACATGCTCATAGGGCTATGCATAGTTTACTCACTAGAGAATCTGGTCCTGGTGTGTATGATAAAGGTGAGATTCTAGATTTTTCTATATCAATGGTTGCTGTTGCTAAAATCATGCGACTTTTGGGTGTAGATTCCTTCCATGGTGGTGCTCCAAAGACCAAAATGGAGAATTATGGGGAGCCAAAGTTGATTAGAGATGTGTTGCAGTTGGATATTACTCCTGAAACTAGTATTACTCTTGGGCAGAATTGGTATGGAATGAAGCCTGTGTGGCATGTTGCTTCTGGTGGTTTGCATCCAGGGTCTGTTCCTGAGGTCATAACTCGCTTGGGTGAGAATATTATGATTCAGTGTGGTGGTGGTGTTTTAGGGCATCCATGGGGTATTGAGGCTGGAGTTGAAGCTGTTGTTCAAGCAACACAAATAGCGATGGGTAGAGGTGATGTGGAGGAGTGGATTAAACAGAATCCTGATTCTGCACTAGCCAAGGCTGCCGATTATTGGGGATTTGGCCCCAAAATCGTGTATTAGCCCAACCTTATAGTATCTTAAATATTTATGAAATATATACGAATTTATCTGGTATAATAAGGCAATATGAACAAGTTCAACACACACAACAAAGGTATAACAAAAAGAGAAGACGATTACTCTCAATGGTACTTAGATATCATTGAAAAAGCTGATCTAGCAGAGAATTCCTCCGTTAGAGGTTGTATGGTGATAAGGCCTTACGGTTATGCAATCTGGGAAAATATTCAAAAAAACTTAAATAAAATGATACGCAATTCAGGTGCAAAAAACGCATATTTCCCTCTTTTCATACCTAAATCATTCTTCTCAAGAGAGGCAAGCCATGTTAAAGGATTTGCAAAAGAATGTGCAATTGTTACTCATTACAGATTGAAGGAATCTGAGAATGGGAATGGAGTAGATGTTGATCCAGAAGCTAAATTAGAAGAAGAATTGATTGTCAGACCAACATCAGAAACAATAATTTATGACACTTTCTCAAGATGGGTTACTTCTTGGAGAGATCTTCCTTTGAAAATAAATCAGTGGGCAAATGTTGTTAGATGGGAGCGAAGAACTCGTCCTTTTTTGCGAACAGCAGAATTTCTTTGGCAGGAGGGGCATACTGTCCATATGACTCATGAGGAATCTTTGAAAGAAGCGATTGATAGAATGGAAATGTATGTACAATTTGCAAGAGAGTTCTTGGCTTTAGATGTTTACTATGGTAAAAAATCGCAGATGGAGAAATTTGCAGGTGCTGTAGATACTTACGGTATTGAGGCGTTGATGCAGGATGGCAAGGCTTTGCAGTTTGGTACTTCTCATGATTTGGGACAGAATTTCTCCCACTCTTTTAATATTAAATTCGTTGATAAGGATGGTGTTAGTAAGTATCCGTGGCAAACTAGTTGGGGAGTGAGTACGAGAATGATGGGTGCTTTGATTATGGCTCATTCTGATGATAGTGGTTTGGTTTTGCCACCTAAGATTGCTCCAATTAAGGTTGTTATTGTACCTATTTCTAGGAGTGAGAATAGAGATTTAGTTATGAATTATGCTAATGAAATTTTTGAGATTTTGAAAGGTGGTTATGACAGAGATGAGATTGTTTTAGATGATAGGGACTATCTTTCTCCTGGTGCGAAGTTTAATGAATGGGAGAAGAAGGGGGTGCCTGTTAGGATTGAGATTGGGTCTAAGGAGGTTGAGTCTGGAAATGCTTTGGTTGTTCGCAGGGATAGTGGAGAGAAGGTGCTTTTTGGTAAGGATGTTTTGTTTGATGAGGTTGGGAATATTTTGAATGATATTCAGAGAGTTTTGTTTGAGAGAAGTTGTGAGGATTTGAGATCAAAGACTTATAGAGTTGAGAGTTATGATGAGTTGAAGAGGGTGTTTGAGGAGGGTAATGGTTTTGTGTCTGCTCACTGGTGTGGAGATAGCGAATGTGAATTGAAGATTAAGGATGAGCTGTCGGTGACTACGAGGTGTTTGCCATTTGGACGGGAGGGGAAGAAGGGTAGGTGTGTGTGTTGTGGTAAAGAGTGTGATGAGGAGTGGTTGTTTGCGAAAGCTTACTAGTGAAACATTGGATTTTTGGAGAAGTAAATTTTCAATTGAGTGTTTCTTTTTATTATTCTCGGTGGTGAATATATTTGGACAATGTTGCTTTGTATGGTTTAAGAAACTTGCTTGGAGCAAGCTTTCATAAAAAGAGGTTTTAATTTGAACTGGTATGGTTGGCTGGTTTCTCCTCTAGCTTCTTTTGGAAATGCTCTTAGGTTTCACAGCACTTTTGGATAATTCGTCCTCGTATTTTTTCAGATATTTCCCTGTGTAGCTTTTATCAATTTCCATAATTTTTTGTGGTGTTCCTTGTCCAATTATGTACCCTCCTTTCTCTCCTCCTTCTGGTCCGAGGTCTATTACCCAATCAGAATTTCGAATTATATCTAAGTGATGTTCAACTACTAGAACAGTGTTTCCTTTGGACACCAATTCTTTGAGAATTGAAAGCAGGTTGTCTACATCGTAATAGTGGAGGCCTGTAGTTGGCTCGTCTAGTACATACAGAGTTTTGCCTGTAGAGATTTTGGACAGCTCTTTTGCTAATTTTATTCTTTGCGATTCTCCACCTGAGAGAGTTAGGGCTGATTGTCCAAGCTCTATATATCCAAGTCCAACTTTGTTTAATATATCTAGCTTTCTGTGCATTGATGGGTTGTTTTTGAAGAAGGTTAGTGCTTCTTCTACTGTCATTTTCAATATATCAGCAATGTTTTTGCCTTTGTAATCGATCTGTAGTGCTTCATTATTGTATCTTAGGCCATTGCATTGATCACATGTGATGTATACATCTGGTAGGAATTGCATTTCAATTTTTATCTGTCCATCTCCTTTGCATTTCTCGCATCGTCCGCCTTTGACATTGAAGCTGAATCTGCCTGCGTTGTATCCTCTGGCTTTTGCTTCGTTGGTGTTTGCGAATAGCTCTCTTATGAGGGTGAATAGTCCTATGTATGTTGCAGGATTTGATCTTGGTGTGCGACCTATAGGGGATTGGTCTATGCTAATAATCTTGTCTATGTTCTCTAGTCCAATTATCTCTCCATATTGTCCCTCTGTTTGTTTTCCGTGCATCAATTTGTTTGTCACGATAGGAACAAGTGTGTTTTCTATCAATGACGATTTACCACTGCCAGACACTCCTGTTACAGATATCAGTTTTGAAAGTGGAATTTCTAAATTTACATTTTTTAAGTTGTTTGTTGTTACAGATTTCAGAATTATTGATTTGTCTGAGCTTTTTCTGTTTTTAGGCTCTTTTAATTTTTGTCCGATTACAAGAGATTTGTTTAAGTATTGAGCAGTAAGTGTGTTGCTCTGCTTGATATCTTCAGGTGTGCCTTCTGCTATTAAAGTCCCCCCATGTTTGCCAGCCATTGGTCCTATGTCAATAATCCAGTCTGCTTGGCTCATAGTTTCAAAATCATGCTCTACGATGATTACAGAATTTCCAACATCTCTCAAATCTTTTAATGAATTTGTCAGCTTAGAAACATCTCTAGCATGAAGTCCAATTGATGGTTCATCTAGTACATATACCACTCCAGAAAGCCCTGTGCCGATCTGCGAGGCCAATCTGATTCTCTGTGATTCTCCACCTGAAAGAGTATTGGCTTTTCTTGAAAGTGTTAGGTATCCAAGTCCAAGATTTAGTAGAAAGTTTAGTCTTGTTAATATCTCTTTTGTAATTGGTTTTGCTATTTCAGCTCTGTTTCCTGTAAGTTTTAAGTTCTTGAAGTACTTTGTTAAATTCTCAATTGGTAAATTGCTTAGCTCCTCAATATTTTTTCCATCTATTCTTACCGAGAGGGAGTAAGGTTTCAATCTTTTACCATTACATACAGGGCATACTGTTTCTGTCATGTATTTCTCTATTTCTAATCTTGAATACTCAGATGTTGTTTCTTTGTATCTTCTTTCCATTTCTGGTATTACTCCTTCGTAATTGGTGCTGTGAATGCTTGTTCTACCAAAACGATTTGTATATTCAATTTCGTAAGAAGATTTCTGTCCTTTGCCGTAGAATATTAGGTCAAAAATTTCTTTTGAATATTTGCCTATTGGAGTAGAAAGCTTGAAATTGTGTTGTTTTGCCACTTCATTAAGTATTCTTGTTGTCCAACTGTCCTTTGTTGTTCTATTGCCCCATGGGAATATTCCTCCTTCAAGAATTGTTAGGTTTGGATTGTACAATTTGGTTATATCAATCTGATTTAGATATCCAAGTCCTGAGCAATTTTCGCATGCACCCTCTGGGGAATTGAAGGAGAATGATGCTGGAGTGATTTTAGGGTATGATATTCCACATTTTGTACAAGTATTGTTCTCTGAGAAAAACATCTCTTTTTTCTCTGTGATTATCTTTACTTCACCATCTGATTGGGTTGTAGCTAGCTCTATGGCGTCTATGAGTCTTTTCTTAAATTCGGAAGTTTCGGAATCTTTTGTGTTTAATCTGTCGATAACTAAGTCTATATTATGTTTTTTGTTTTCATCCAGATTTATCTCATCTATGTCATCTAGTAAATATAGGTCATTGTCAATTATGACTCTTAGGAAACCTTTTTCTAGAAGCTTTGAAAGTAGCGATTTGTATTGTCCTTTCCTGTTTTTTATGAGTGGTGAAACTACCTGTATATTTTGCGTGGAACCTTTTACCTCTTTGAGTACTTTTTTTGATATTTGTTCTATGGTTTGTGATTCAATTGGGATGTTGCAATTCGGACAGTATGCTTGTCCTGCATTTCCGTAAAGCAATCTTAGGTAGTTGTATATTTCTGTAATTGTTCCTACTGTGGATCTTGGATTGTTTCCTGTTGTTTTCTGATCTATGGATATGGCAGGGGAGAGCCCTGTTATTGATTCTACATCAGGTTTTTTGATGACACCTAAGAACTGTCTGGCGTATGATGATAGTGATTCTACATATCTTCTTTGTCCTTCAGCATATATTGTGTCAAAGGCTAGAGATGTTTTACCACAACCAGATACTCCTGTTAGTACAACAAGTTTGTTTTTTGGTATATCAACATCTATATTTTTGAGATTATTTTCTTTTGCTCCTCTTACCTTTATGTATTGCATTGTGTATTATACCAAAAAATGGTGTGGTAGTGCATTCTTGCTGTATTGGGTATATCTTTTTGTGGTATAATTGAAGAGTGAGCACCCGTAGCTCAATTGGATAGAGCAACACACTCCTAACGTGTAGGTTGTTGGTTCGATTCCGACCGGGTGCGTTTTTTCCTACTGTACTAAGTACTTGATTAGTTCTAAGTGTCCTGTTGGAGTGACTTGTATTGTCACTATTTCTTCTGAAATACCACCTGTTATGAAGTCTTTAATTTCTGTGTTGTTAACTATGAGGTTCTTGTTATCTCCATCTTTGTCCATTGAATAAATATTGCTGTTGTTTAGTAGATATATGTATTCATGTCCATATACCCACGCTATCCTTTGGTGGGAGGATATGTTTTCCACTATTTTAGAACCTAAATCCTCAATTGGATTGGCTGTGTCTGGATTGAATGTAAATACTCCGTAAGTATCTCCATTCTTGTAGAGTAGTTTATCTTGGTTTGTAGAGTAACCTATTATTTCTACTTGGTAAGGTGAGATCATTAAGTACTTCTTTGTTGAAATATTGTGCCAATATGTTGCAGAGGTCGTTTTTATGAATATTCCATTAGCTTTTTGATTTACAGAAATTTCAATAATTTGTCCAACAGTTTTTGTATTCTCAGGCGATGCTACAGATGGTGTTGGTATATAGCTGTTATTTCTGTAATATTCTATGTACTCTGTATTACTTTGGAAATATATTGCAGTGATGACTTTTGTGGCATTTGTACCATTTAATTTCATTTGTTCTACTGAGTATTGATACACTCCTTCTGTTTCAGACTGCTCTTTCTGCACCCAGTAAAAGAAACCATTCTCATCTGTACTCCAGATATGTCTTTCATCTTCACTATTCTTCTTTTTTAATAATGAAACATTCTTGTTTGTTAAGGAGTAGGAGAGTATCTGCTCTTTTGATTCTAAAACTAGGTATGAATTATCATTTGACCAATTGACAGTATAATCCGAGAAATCTTCTAAATTAAGTGCTTGTGCATTTTGCAATGAGGTAGTTGATGATGTATCTATGACATAATATTTCTTGTTTTGGTTAGTATCATCTGTGACTGTTAAAATCACCTTATTACAATTTGGAGATGGTTGTATATCTAACTTTCCTTCATATTCCAGCACTTTTGTTAAATTGTTATTAAAATTCAAGAAAAAAGAGTTAATTCTGTATGTCCAAAGTGAATATGAATCATTAGAATCTTTCAGAAGGAATATTGCAGTGTCATTATTCTTGCTTACCCAATGCCTCTGATATATTTTCTCTGAATTCCATACTACTGAGGTTTTTGGATTTTCAAGATTTAACCAAGCATCTAATATACTGTTTTTCTCCTCAATGATATTTACATTTTTCTGCCATGTATGAAATCCATCTTTTTTTACCTTAATGTCGTATGATCCAACATCTAAGGTCCTCCCTTTTGATGTTGTAGATAGTCCTATGGATTTATCACCGACATATACATCTGTTAAAAAAGGACTGGTTCTTACGGTTAAAACTCCTGTTTTTGTAATTGCTTTGTTATATATATTTATCCTGTATCCTTTCGCGTAGTAGAAAGTTAGAAGAGTTCCTGCAAATATGAATATCGTCACTAGGAAGCTGACTAGTGATAGTAGATATTTCTCATATCTGTTTTCATTTTTACTTTTCTTCTCCATTCGTGGATTAAGTATAGCATAATTGGTAAGAAGTTGTTAAAATAGTGCTGTTAAAGTGTCTTTGGACACATGTATTTAAGAATATTTATTTCAAAATGTTTGGGAAAAGATTAGGTATAGATTTGGGAACTGCGAACTCTGTTGTTTTTGTACAGGGAGAGGGTATCGTGCTTACTGAGCCAACTGTTGTAGCTATAGATGTTAATACATATACAGTTATTGCTGTTGGTAAGGAGGCTAAGGAGATGATTGGAAAAACACCAGATAATATTATAGCTAAGCGACCTTTGAGAAGTGGTGTCATTGCTGATTCTAGGGTTACTCAGGCATTGTTAAAACATTTCTTTGATTCTACATTGGGTAAGTCTCGTTTTTTTAAGCCGGATGTTGTTTTAAGTGTGCCTGCAGGTATTACATCTGTAGAGGAGAGGGCAGTACTTAAAGCAGCGAATGCTGTTGGTTCAAGAAGTATTACACTGCTTCCAGAGCCACTTCTAGCATCTCTAGGAGCTGATTTGCCCATTAACACATCCTCTGGCAATATGATTATCAATATGGGTGGAGGAACTTCAGAGATAGCGGTTCTCTCTTTAGATGGAATTGTTGAATATGAATCATTGAAAGTTGCAGGTGATTCAATCAATGAGAGTATCATTACATACATGCGAAAGAAGAAAGGAATTATGATTGGTGAGCAGAGTGCTGAGGCTATTAAGATAAATATTGGCTCAGCAGTTGAAGTTAGAGATCCGAAGAAAATGGAGGTGAGAGGTAGGGATCTGGGTGCAGGTATGCCAAAATCTGTAGTGATTGATTCAAACGATGTAGCTAAGGCAATTGACTATCCTCTGAAAA
Organism: Candidatus Dojkabacteria bacterium; assembly: GCA_041828405.1. Lineage (GTDB taxonomy): Bacteria > Patescibacteriota > Dojkabacteria > SC72 > SC72 > UBA5232. Next base: position 2,666 of record JBHAMS010000034.1, on the reverse strand, counting down.
GTATCATAAGGAGTATTCGTAATGTGCTTGAAAAAACACCTCCAGAGCTTTCTGCAGACATCATAGACAGAGGGATGGTAATGAGTGGTGGTACAGCGGGTTTAAGAAATTTGGACAAGCTTTTCTCCAGAGCTACAGGTGTTCCAGCACATGTTGCAGATGAACCATTGTATTGTGTTGTAAAGGGGATTGGTATAGCATTGGAATTGATAGCCTCCGGTGAAAGAAGTTTCTCTTTCAACAGGGATTTTAGAAGATAACTTTAGGTAGTAATAATATGGCACTATTTCCGAAAAAAAGTGAGGAGATGACATTGCAAGAGGTTAGTAAATTTCTTCAGGAATTAAGAATACCAACATCTTTAGTTTTTACCCCAATCAATCTTGAGGAGGAGAAGAAGAAATTCTTTGACTCGGATACATACAATCCTGTATTTAAGTATAGAGGAGTTAAGAATGATAACGAGAAGATTTTGAAAAAATTACTTTCTGTAAAAAGGATAATCGATGTAGATCCACGAATTTCCGACTTCTATTTAGATCTGATTGCCTCTAAAGATCAGGCTAATGATTTGATAAATGCAGTTGGTGATAATAAATTGCTAACAGATATTTCAATTAAGAGATTTGGTTTGCCAACACCAAAACTTTTTAGGAATGCTTGCAGATTTCTTAGAGGTAAGACAGTACATAATTACAATTTGGTAGAGAGAAAGAAAGATGATGAGCTTTTGAATTATGGTGAGATATCAGCAATTTTTGATAAAGTTTTTGAGATGCTTAAACTTGATGAGTGGGAAGTTGCACAGTCTCTAAACATTGCAAAAAATGGGGTGAAGGTTGGAATTAAAAGGAAACAAATTTTGGTTGATAAGGATATTGTGAGGAGTAAATTCAAATTGAAAAAGACAATTGTGCATGAGGTTGGTACTCATGTTTTAAGAGCTGTAAATGGTTTGAAAAGTGGTGTACCAGCACTTGGTAATGCGACTACTCCAGATTACTTGGATGTAGAGGAGGGGCTTGCTACATGGAATGAGAGTAATATGGGGTTGTTAACAGAGAATTGGTTGAAGAGGAAAGTTGCACTTGTGTATGCTATCCATGTTGGTAAGAATATGACTTTTAGAGAGCTTTACGATTGTCTGTACGGAATTCTTACGGAATCAGGAGCATTCTCTGTGGCTTACAGGGTTAAGAGAGGTTTGGGTGATACCTCTGTTCCTGGTATATATGCAAAGGATATTGCTTACTTTAGAGGATTTAGAAAAGTGAGTGCGAAGTTGGAGAAAAATCCATCTTTGTATAATATGCTTTATTCTGGGAAGATTACATTTGAGCAGTGTGAGTGGGTGGAAGATGGATTGATTCCTAAAGCAAAGAATGTTCCGACTAAAGAGGACTGGATTAAGATATTTAAGGAAGTTGATTTATAATTTCGCAGAGCTTCTTACTCTTTGAATGCAGTTACTATTGCTTCTGCAATATTTGTAGGTGCACCTTCAATTTTGTTTTCATATGCCTTATATCCGGGATGTAAACTTATCTCCTGTACATATGGTTTTCCATCAATATACATGAAGTCTACAGCCATGAAGTCTGCATTTAAGATATCTGCCATTTTTTCTGAAATTTCTCTAATTTCTTGGTTTGGAGTATTGTACATTTCATATATTCCTTTACTGACAGTCATGAAGCCTTGAGATGCTGTCCTTTTCCAACCTCCAATGACTTTGCCTAATTTAACAAATATCCTGTAGTCTTCCCTTGTGTCAGAAAATTCTTGTATGAGGAAGTTTTTAAAATCCTGCCCAGCCAAATTATCTTGATTGTAATCCTCTTCACTATCTAATTTGAATACATTCTTTTTGATTTTCTCTTGCCCATCTATCTTTTGTACTCTGTTTGCACCGGAGTACTCTTTTATGATTAAAGGGTAGTGGTTAAGAAAGTTATTTTCCCTTCTGTAATCATTTTTTGTTTCATTCTCATTATATTGCCCATCACTTCTGTAATATGTATTGAAATATGGGATATTATTTATTGCACATAGTTGAGCAAATGCTATTTTATTGTAGTACGGCACTCTTTTTATTGCTTCAGAATTTTGTACTAAAATCTTTCTATCTGGATTTTTTAAATTGTAATTATCAATGTGATCAATTATGTATCTTTTGAAATGGTATTCTTTTTCGTTTTCTAAAGAATGTCCTCTGAATATGATGTGAGAGTAGGAAAGGACATCTTTGCCGTTTGCATGGATTACGAATTTTGAATCTTGAAATATGAATTCTAGTTCATCATTGTATGCAAAATCATATGCGATGTTCTTTTTCTCTAGTTCTTCTAGTAATTTAGCTGAGCCAGTAGGGATATCTCTTTGTTCAGTATTGATTCTTTGTCTTTTATCTATAATGAGGTATTTCATATGCCCTAATTATATCATATGGTGACTCGTTGAACTCGTAAGGATATCTCTATGGTTGCTTTGCTTTTAGGCATTTTTTCATAAATATTTAAGATGCTATAAGATAGTTTTTTGGTATAATGAGAGCGGTATATATCGTCGTGTTCTTTCAAAGCGGAGGTGCGGTGTTTTTATGATTATTGTATTCTTTTTAATATTCTTCTGCCTGTTTCTTCTCTCGGTTGTTATTTATTCAGAGC
>JBHAMS010000033.1:0-6024 GCA_041828405.1 Candidatus Dojkabacteria bacterium | reverse complement strand
TCCAAAATTGCTGTGTTTTTTATGGAGCTGTTGCTAATAATAGCAATTTTATCCTCTAAATCCAACTCCCCATGAGTATAAATACTCTCAACAGCCCTATCTGTATTCACATCACGATCTTGGGAAAGCTCTTTAATATAGTAAGTTTTTACACCGTAGTAAAAAGCATTTCTCCTAACTGTAGAAATATCACTACTGACCACATATATGGGCACTCTTGGCCTATGCCGACTAATACTCCCAACAGCACTTGTAGAATTAGATATGACGATAATAGCTTTAAGTGGAAGCCCATTTATCATATCATTCAAATTCTTCGCAACCTCATCAAAAATCTCTCCAGCCAAAGTCCTTCCATAAACAGAAGATGGAAGCATAACCTCCTCTGTCTTTTTTGCAATTTTTGCCATTGTCCTTATCGCTTGCAATGGATATTTACCAGTAGAAGTCTCAGCAGAAAGCATAATACAATCAGTACCATCCATAATCGCATTTGCAACATCAGAAACCTCTGCTCTAGTTGCCCTAATATTCTCTCTCATAGACTCAAGCATCTGTGTCGCAACTATAACTGGCTTACCAACAGCTCTACACCTATAAACCATCTGTTTTTGCAAAATTGGAACCTCCTCATAATCAATTTCAACAGCCAAATCACCCCTAGCAATCATTATCCCATCAGAAGCCTCAAGTATCTCATCAAAATTATTCACACCCTCCCTATTCTCTATTTTAGAAATAATACCAATATCCTTAGATCCTATTAACTCTCTAACATAATGTACATCCTCTTTATTTCTAACAAAAGAAGCACAAACATAATCAAAATTATTCTCAACAGCAAACATAATGTCTTGTCTATCTTTCTCTGTAAGAACAGGAAATGTCAAATTCACATCTGGAATATTAACCGTCTTATTAGGCCTCAGCACCCCACCCTGTATCACATCACAAATTATCTTCCCTCCATCTATCTTGCTAACCCGCAATTCAATATTTCCATCATCAATCAAAATCTTAGAACCAACTATTACATTTCTGTAAAGATCTGGATATGTAACCTGTATTCCAGTTAAATCAATAGTTGGAACAACACCCGAATATATTACCAACTGATTCTCTACCAAAATATCCTTCTGCAGATTCTTAACTCTTATTTTATTCCCTTGTGTATCAAGAATTATGGGAATTCTTGGAGATATCTCCCTTATCTGTGTAGAAACTCTCTTCAACTCTTCGAAATCTGCAAAAGAGGCATTTATCCTAGCAATCCTCATACCTGATTCATACATCAGCTTGAGAATTTGATTATCCCATGTAGATGGACCAATCGTGGCTATTATTTTTGTTTTGGGCAGTGTGTTCATATCTATCTACAACAAGTATACATTGAAAATCTTCCAATGAAAACAGCATGTTTTAATATTTTGTATTTTATTAAAAAAAATAGTATCCTGTTTTGAGATAACATGAGTTTAATGATTGAGTATGAAAGAAAACACAAGAAATTTTTTTGTAAATATGTTAGTTATATATTTTGCACTTGATTTAGTTGGCAAAAGTATTCATGTGCCATCTAGACCTGCATATTTGATAATTACGGTTATTCTTCTCTCTCTTGCTTTGATTGTTACACCATCTATTTTGAAATTTCTTACTGTTAAGTGTAATTTCATTACATTTTTTTTGATGAGTTCGGTTTTACTTGTTGGAGTCTTTTATTTGTTAAAGGCATTTATGATTGATTTCTCCATAGATGAGTTTGAGTTTAATGGTAGTGATTTGGGATCTTTAAGTATTAATAGTTTTGTTGTAACTCCTTTGATTTCAATACTGTCTACATCTATGTTGATTTCATTGTTGATGTCTGTGTACAAAGAGTTGGATCGTAGTTAAAGTATTTGATTATATGGTATAATATAGTATGGATATATCAAAAATATTGTTAGTGTCACAAATTATTGTTTGCGTTCTGTTGGTGATTTCCATCTTGTTGCAGAATAGAGCGGAAGGTTTAGGGAGTATGTTTGGTGGTGGTGGTGAAATTTTTAGGACAAAAAGAGGTTTAGAGAAATTTCTTTACTACTTTACTATTTTCCTAGTAGTCCTTCTTGCTTGTTTGTCATTGGCTGTGTTGAAATTTTCATCTTAGTTTGTCATTATGATATATGCCTTCTTTGAGGGGAAGAAAACAGCGAGCTAAATCAAAATTGTCAATGAAAGATGCTTTGGCAGATATTGGCAATGCACATGTTGATATGAAGCCTAAGAAGAGCTGGTCTCTTCGCGATTTCATATGGGAATATCCTTTGTATATTTCTTCTGCTTTTGTTAAGTTGATTCCTTTGAGCTATATTGTTCTTTTTGTTGGAGTTGCTGTTTTGATGTTGTTTGTTTTGCAGTCTAAATCTTTTGTTAGTGTTGTGAGAGGTTCTGGTGAGAAGGATACTTTTCGTGAGGGTGCAGTTGGTGCTTTTTCTTCGTTTAACCCTCTTTTTTCAACTAATAACTATGTTGATAGGAGTATTCAGAGTCTTGTTTTTGAGAAGTTTGTGGATATTGACAAGGATGGTAATCCTATACCGAGTATTGCTGTTAGTTGGAAGATATCTAGTGATAATTTGAGGTACGAGTTTACGATTGCTGATGATAAGGTTTGGCATGATGGTACTTCTTTGACTGTTGATGATGTTTTGTTTACATTTAAGACTGCGATTGAGCTAGCTGATGATTATGATACGATTGGTACATCTATTCGTGAGATTAAGATTGAGAAGGTTGATGAGCGTACTGTTGCTTTTATTCTTCCTGAGGTGAATCCTGTATTTTTCTATGCTATTTCTGTGTATATTGTTCCTGAGGCTAGATTTAGGAATGTTGAGCTTAATCAGATTTTGTTTAATGCCTTTACGAAGTATCCTATGGGGAGTGGTAAGTATGAGGTTGTTAGGACAGATGATAATGCTGTTTATCTGAAGGATAATGTTCATGATGGTTATGAGCCTGCTATTAAAAATCTTGTTTTTAAGGTGTATCCAGATGTTAAGAGTTTGGAGATGGCTTTTAGGGTTGGTTCTCTTGATGCTATCGGTGGTTGGGATAATGAGCTGTTTACTTTTGTTAATGAGTATAAGGGGTTGAATGAGTATGAGAAGGCTGACGAGTATAGGAGGAGGCTTGTTTTTTTCAATATTAGGAAGGATTCTTTGAAGGAGAAGGCGATGAGACAGGCTCTTACATATTTGTTTGATAAGGATACTTTGCTTAAGGAGTTTGGTGCGAAGGTTTTGCCAATTGGTGGTCCTATTCCTAAGGATTCTTGGGCATATAATAGTAGTATTGATTATTATTCATATAATTTTGAGAAGGCTACTGAGTTGTTGAAGGGTTTGGGGTATGTTAAAAATGATGAGAGTGGGTATTTTGAGTCTTCTACTGGTGAGATTTTGAGTTTTACTTTGAGTTATTTTGATAGTTTGACGAATGAGAGGTTGATTCCTTTGATTGTTGAGAATTACAAGAGAAATGGTATTGTTCTTAAAGTTGAGAAGCTTAATTATGTTCAGCTTACACAGGAGATTATTGCGACTAGGGATTTTGAGCTTTTGTTGTATGAAATTGAGACTACGATTGATCCTGATCAGTATAATTTGTGGCATTCTTTGAAGGGTAATTATCCTGATTGGAATCTTTCTGGTTATAGTTATGAGAGGGTTGATATTTTGCTTGAGGATGGGAGAAAGACTCTTGATCAATCAGTTCGTAAACAGAAGTATAATTTGTTTCAGAAATATTTGATGGCTGATTGTCCTGCCATGTTTATTTATAGTCCAGTATTTACATACTATGTTAAAGATGGTTGGAGTGGTATTGATATGAGTGATATTAGTTACTCTTATGAGAGGTTTAGTAATATTGAGCAGTGGAAATATATTAAGTAGGTTATTTCATTGTGATATGCCAAGAGGGGGAGTTGAACCCCCACTCTATTGCTAGAACTACACTCTGAATGTAGCGTGTCTGCCAATTCCACCACCTTGGCTTATGTTGGTATCCTTAGCTTTTAGATGTGAGAGATACTTTTATATTCTTCTTGCTGACCTCTTTTTCATCTCCATTCTCATTGTCAGGGTCAAACTTTTTGAAATCTTTGAGAAAGTCAACTTTGCCAATGAATTTCTCTTCTATCTCTTTCTTATCTACCTTTGGAGTTTCCTCCTCCTTCCTTACCTCTTCAACTACTGGTTTCTCTTTTTTACCTTTCTCTGTTAATTTCTCAAAAAGAGTTTTACCACTGCTCTCTGTATTCTCTTTTGAAAACATCAATGTCTCAACCTTCTTTATCTCCTTACTCTCACTACTATTTCTTCTAACGGTATATATTGTAACTGTTAAAAGTAAACCTAAAATGAATCCACCAGAGAGTAAAACTAAAAGATCTGGATTGGAAGAGATTATACCATCTAAATTATCAATATCTATATCATTAAAAGAGAAACTAATCTCCTTCTTTGTATCATCTTTCCTAATTTCTGTAATTGCCGATTTATTAACATTTGCTGTACCTGCAGAGGCTAAATTGCTAGCAAAACCGTACTTTCGTGCATATGCTGTAAATGTATATACATCTGTTGGAAGATTTTCTGTTACAGTAATACTCCATTTACCATCAGAATCAGATTGAGTGGACAAAGTGAGCATCTTGCTGTCAGAAGAAAGTGCTAATATCACTTCAGAACTAGCCAAAGCGGAACCTGAAATTACAAGTTTTCCGTCAACTATTTCTGGTGTGTTAATAATTGGTGCTCTCGGCAGGATAGTTATTTCCTTCGTAAGAACTTGAGTTGCACCATCACCATCTACAAATTTGAATTTCAATGAATGTCCACCAATGCTTAGTGCAGGAAGAGTATATGGTGAAGTTACATTTTTGTATCCACCTTTATCTATTTCTAGCTGTACTCCACTTTTCTCTTCAGATGGATCTACAAAGGTTAGTGCAAAACTAGGATTATCTGTTTGTACTGGAATATCTAATTTCAAAAGATTTGTAATTGCCTCTGTCCTCTCCTGCTCTTTCTGGTTCAATTCCTGAACAGTTGTTGTTTCTTGATTGGAACTATCGCCCAAAACATCAGATATTTTAATTTCAATTGCAAAAGCAGGATATGTTACAAACAAGAAAAGTAATGTTGTTATTGTTTTAGAAAAAACATTCTTCATTTATGGGCAGATATTTTTAATTTAAGTAATTTATTTTTCAACTCTATCAGTAAATAGTATACCATCTAAATGATCATTTTCATGCTGAATTGTTATCGCATTGTAATCATCATATTTCTTAATATACCATACTCCTTTCCTATCTTGGAACTTCACCTTGACTCTTTTGTAACGACTTACCCTTCCTTCACAATTAGGGATACTCAAACATGCTTCATCTGATTCTATTTTTGTAAAGTTTACAGGTTCTACAATCGGGTTGATGAATAGCTCCCACTTCTTTGTATCGTAATTGTTGATGTAGAAAATTCTTTTGTTTACTCCTACCTGTGGGCTAGAAATACCACATGCTGGTATTTTACTCTGTATCGCTGATTCTAAAAGATTATCCAAGAATTTGTTAAATGAAGGATCTCCAAATTCTTCTTTCTTTACTTCCTCGCTAACGGTTCTTAATGTTTCAAGATCTTTTTTCTTTTTAGTTGTAAATATTTTTAATGCTTCTGCCATCTTTAATTATACCATGTTTTGTTATGTTGAGAGTGTAATAAATTTGTAATAATTTTAGGTTAATATATAGAATGTATTGTTAGAGTATTGTATTAGCTTATGTGTGCCTCAAAACTGTACCGTAAAGTTAATAATGTGAATTATTTTGAATTAGTAAGACTTTCGTTTTTTATCGCATTTCATTTATTGTTATCTCTTTTCTTTTTTATATTCCTCATCTTTTTATTAGAGAAAAGTTTAATACATTTAATTCTTGCTTTTATAGTTTTGTTTTGTTGTCTTTGTTTGTGT
>JBHAMS010000032.1:0-7553 GCA_041828405.1 Candidatus Dojkabacteria bacterium | reverse complement strand
CAGGATAGAATCTTGGATCTAAAAGATTTGGTTAGAGAGATTGATGAGAGTACTAAATTATACAAGGAAGCTATAATTTTTCTTCCTGAACTGTTAGGTAAAGATGGTAGACAGAGATATCTGGTCTTGTTGCAGAATGAATCAGAGATAAGGGCTACTGGTGGTTGGCTTACCAGCTATGGAATTATTGGTGTAGAGGGAGGTCAGATTCGTGAGATATATGTTGATGATATATATAATGCTGATGGTTCTCTTAAGATTAAGAATAAGAAATATTCTCCTCCCAACTCTATGAAGAGTGCTTTAGGAATAAATGATTGGTCTTTTTCTTTGGTTAATTGGTATCCTGATTTAGCTGAAACACATATTTTAGCGGAGACTTTTACTAAAGATTTAGGTATTGGGAATAGTATTGATGGTGTCATAACTATTGATGTCTCATTCCTTCAGAAATTGTTGAATAAATGGGGAGGGATAGAAGTCCCTGGTGAGGATAGTATTATCACATCCGACAATATATATACGAAGATTTTTGAGATGCACAATAATTTTGTACCAGGATCTACACAGAAGACTACTTTTTTGGCGAATTTGGCTAATGAGATTGTTAAAAGGGTTCTTTCTATGAAGATTGGTGATATGGTTGGTTTAGCGGATGTGTTTTCTTCATCTTTTGATGAGAAGCATATTCAAGCAACATTTTCTAATTCTGATGCTTTGAATTTCTTCAGTAGTAGAAATTGGGCTGGTTCTTTGAGTTCTAAGTATAACAGTGCACCTACTGCTATTGATTGGAATTGGGGTGGGAATAAGGCGAATTTGTTTCTTGATAAGAATTATGTTTTGGATGTGAATGTTAAGAGCAAGGATGTTGTGAGTTTTAATTATACGATTTCTGTTGAGAATAAGTCTATTTCAGAGAATTACCCTTACGGTGATTACAGAAACTATCAGAGAATTTACCTTCCTCTTGATGCTAATATTACTAAGATTCAAGGTTTTGAGGATAATAAGTACGAGATTTACAAGGAGAGTGGTTTTAAGATTGTTGCTGGTTGGTTTAATACTCCGATTAAAGAGGTTTCATCTTTGAATATTGCATATGTGTTAGAGAGATCTACAGGTTCTGAGAATTTCCCTCTTGAGTTGAATGGTAATGATATCTTTTTTGATTTGAATATTTTTAAGCAGGCTGGAGAGAAAAGGTTTGCATACAAGGTTGATGTTGAGTATCCTACGACTTGGAAATTATTGGAGCATGATTCTTTGCTAAATAGTATGAGTAATCATCTTACAAGCAGGTTTGAGCTGAGTGGAGATGCTAAGATGAACATTATTTGGGAAATTCCAAACTAATTAGATTCAGTTAGATTTTCTTTTAGATATTTGTATAGGTTTAATACTTCTTGTAATGAGATTTTTCCCATTTGTGAGAATTTACTGACCTCTTTTGCTGTTAAATCTGTACTCATCGGTACTTTTTGGCTAATTCCCATACCTTTCATGAATGTTGCTATGTGTTCTGTTTTGCAATTCTTACATGTAAAGTGTATAATCGTTGCCAAATTAGTGTTCTGCAATATATTTACATCATCAGTTGTATAAGCTGTGCTACACTTATCGCAAAATTTTGCAACAGAGTCAATGAAGAATTGCTTCTGTTTTGTTATGTTATTATCTTTATTGTCCATAACTTAAATTATATCATATTCAAATATGTCAAGAAATGAGAAGGCTATCAATTTCCTAATAAAAAAGGGTAAGGAGCAAGGATTTTTAACACAGGAAGATCTCTTAGATGTATTTCCTACAATAGAGGACGATGTTGAATTATTGGATAGTATATTTGAAGAGTTGCAAAATAATGAGATTGAGGTTTTAGAGCCAGAGGATAATCCTGCTACTGAGGTTAAGGAGGAGCTGACATTGGAGAAGAAGATTAAGATTCTGAAGAGTATTCAATCTACGCTTTCTACTGATGCTATTAGATCTTACTTGTCAGAGATTGGTAGAATTCCTCTTCTTACTGGTGAGGAGGAGGTGATTTTGGCAAAGAGGATTGAAGATGGAGATAAGGAGGCTACTCAGTTGTTGATTACAGCTAATCTTCGTTTGGTTGTTAGTATTGCTAAGAAGTATAGTAAGAGTAATTTGGAGTTATTGGATTTGATTCAGGAGGGAAATATTGGTTTGATGAGAGCTGTAGAGAAGTTTGATTATACTAAAGGTTTTAAGTTTTCTACTTATGCTACTTGGTGGATTAGGCAGGCTATTACTAGAGCTATTGCAGATCAGGCTAGAACTATTAGGGTGCCTGTTCATATGATTGAGACTATTAACAAGTATAATAAGGTGAATAATATGTTGGCTACGAGGCTTGGAAGGCCTGCTACAGATGAGGAGATTGCTAAGGAGATGGATATTGAGTTGGAGAAGGTTTCTGAGATTAAGAAGATTAACCAGAATCCTACATCTCTTTCTACACCTATTGGTGAGGAGAAGGATAGTAAGTTGCAGGATGTTTTGCCTGATGATTGGTCTCAGTCCCCAGAGGATTATGCTACTGCTGAATATTTGAAGAATCAGTTGCATACGATTTTGGATACTTTGCAGGATAGGGAGAAGAGGGTTCTTTCGTTGAGATTTGGTTTGGAGGATGGTGTTTCTAGGACTTTAGAGGAGGTAGGTAAAGAATTTGGTGTTACAAGAGAGAGAATTAGGCAGATTGAGGCGAAGGCTTTGAAGAAGTTGAAGGAGAAGTCTACACAACAGCAATTAGAGGATTATATAGATTAAGATTACTCCTTTTCTATTAGTGATAGGAATTCTTCAGGTGTTACTGGGAAGGCATCTTTCGATTTTTTTATTATGCTGTCCAGTTCATCTGTTCTGAATGATGGGTCTAGTTGTTTTGTGTATGCTGATGCATTCGGATCTATTTTTATATCGCTTGAATCAAAATATACCTTTAAGGATACCCATGCTACAGCTACTATAAGCAGTAATACTAATGCAAATATTCCCTTTTTTATTACATCCATGTCTATTCTTCGTAAAATTTATTATTTTTCTCAATATCGTATATTCTCAATCCGATACTAAATGATACCAAACCTTCTTCATCTTCATTGCTGGAGAATGATACAAAGTCAATAATTGGATACATAGGAAGGGCTTCAAATTCCTTTAGCAAATTTATGATATTTGTTCTTTTTCCTTTAACATTTATTCTCATACTTTTTGGTGAAAGAACATTGCTAGATCCTGCTTTGTTTCCTTCATATTCATCAAATGTTACTGAGCTTAATACAAAACCATTTCTAGAAACGATTGAATCAATGTTTGAAAGTAAAAGACTGAAATTGCCATCAGCAGGGAAGACTAATGAAAGTGTTCTGAAATCTTGTTTTCTCTCTAAGTATTTACTTTGTAGAGATGACAATGTTGATATTTTGCTTGTTAATTGCTGATTTATGTATTCTTTCTGTTTAATTTCTCTGTTTATTCTTAATATTGTTGTTATTGTTGGTTTTATGGCGAATACTATTAAGAGTATTGTTGCAACTATTGTGAACGCAAAAAAGGTGTATGACCTCTTTTTCTCTGGTCCTTCCTTTATCATTTTTATATATTCGACTGTATTGACATTTTTTCTCTCCATTAGTTGTTACCTTTTGCAAGGTTAAATGTTACTCTCAAGCTTATGTCTGATTTCTCTTTTACTATATTAAACAAGACATCTGTATATGCAGGGTTGTTTTTTAGTGCACTTTCGTAGTTGCTTACTGTTTTTGCACTTGTTGTTGTAAAGCCCATTGATACTCTTTCATTTGTAAATGCGAAATTGTCTAGAACTAGTAGTGATGGAATTCCTCCTATCAATTCACTTATGACTGTTGAGTTTAGGTTAGTTTCCTGCTCTTTTTTTATGGTATTTACATCTGAAAGAAGGGTTTGGTAATTTTCAAAGAGAATATTTTTCTGTTTCCAAGTGTCATTGGAGATTATTCCTACATTGTCATTGATTTCTTCTGTTAGATCGTTATTTCTTTTGTCTAATACAAATCTTGAGAAGAATACTCCTAGTACTACAAGTTCTACTGCAATTAAGAGATATTTTCCAATTTCTACTAGCCAAATATATGCTCTGGACCAAATGTCTGTTGGTGCATATACCGTTTCAAGAAAGTTTATAGATTGTGGGCTTTTATTTTGTTTGAACATTGAGCAGTTTTATATAACTAAACCAGTATATCACAAAAGATTACAACTTGTTGAAGAGTATTATCTTCTCTCTTTTTTCTAATGCTTCTTTTGCTTTGTTTGCACTGATTGGGATTGCTGGATAGTATAGTTGTGATACGATTTTTAGAAGGTAGCTTAGATTGTTTAGAACTGTTTGACATTGTTCTTTTGTAAGTTCTTTGCTCCAAGGTTCTTTTTCAGTTATATATTTGTTTCCCCAATCTGCTAATTCATCTACTTTTTCTAACGCTAGAAATATTTCAAGCTCTTCGTATGCTTTTTCAATTTCGTTTTTGTATTCATCTACTTTTTGTTTGAATTCTCTTTCAACATTTTGCTCTTCGTTGATATTTACTTCTTTTGCATTTGCTAGGTGTATTACTCTGTTTAGTAAGTTTCCGTAGTTGTTTGCGAGTCTTGCGTTGTACATGTTTACTAGGTCATCTTCTTTGTATGCTCCGTCTGCAAATGTTGATATCCCCGCAAGTAGGTAGAATCTAACTATTTCTGCTGAGTATTTTTCTGCTTGTTCAAATGGTGAGACTATGTTGCCTAATGTTTTTGCCATTTTTCTTCCATCTGCTCCTAATACCATTCCGTGTCTTAGTAGTTTTTTTGTGTGAGGTAATTTTGCACTTGCTAGCATTCCCTGCCATATTGCTCCTTGGAATCTGAGGTTGTCTGGACCGAAGAACTGTATTGTATTTGGCCACCATTCATTGAATTTTTCTTCATTTGTGCCGAAGCCGATGGAGGCTACATAGTTTGTTAATGCATCAAACCATACATAGAGGACTTGTGCTGGATCGTTTGGTACATCTATTCCCCATGGTAGGTGCTCTTTTATCCTTGATATACTGATGTCTTCAATTTCACTGACGATTTTTTTTAATTCGTCGTATGCATTTTGGGGTTTTACTGCTTCTGGGTTTTCTTCTAACCATTTTAGGAGTATCTCTCTGTATTTACTTAATCTAAAGAAGTAGTTTTCTTCTTCTTTTAGCTCTGGTTCTGTTCCATGGTCTGGACATTTTCCATCTATTAGTTCTTTTTCGGTTATGAATCTTTCACAGCCTACACAGTAGTATCCGCTGTATTGTTTTTTGTATATATCTCCATTTTTTTTACATATTTCCCAGAATTTTTGAGCTATTTGTGCGTGTTCTTTTGTTGATGTTCTGTAGAAGTTGTCGTACTCTACGAAGAATAGTTTGCAGTATTCTTTGAATCTGTCTGAGTATTTGTCTACGAATTGTTGTATGGATATGTTTTCTTCTTGTGCTTTTTTGAATATTTTTTGTCCATGTTCATCTGTTCCTACATTGAAGAAGACATTTTCTTTTCCATATTTTTGGCGGAAGTATCTAGCGATGGTGTCTGCTTGTACGAATTCTAATGCATGTCCTATGTGTGGTTCTGCATTTACATATGGTAGGGTTGTGGTTATGTATGTTTTGTTGTTCATGCCGTAATTATACTATATTTTGTATCAAGATACTGAATTAAGTTTGAGAGAAAGCAAGAAATGAACTAGATTTTGATAAGAGTATTTTGAAAAAGGGAAGTCCTTAAACATATATTGTGAATATCTCGCATTTAAGTACTTCCCATGTAAGTTATATTACTTGTTACAAACTTTTAAAAGTTTGTTCCACTGCTCTGCATAAACAGAATAATCTAATGGTTCAAAAATCAACATAATGGAATCACCATTGAATGAGAAAAGTATTTCATGATCAGTACTAGAAATAACCTTCAAATTCTTGTAAACAGATTCAAAACTAGGAACTCTTAAAGCTCCAATTTTTTCACATGTAAGAACTCTCCTTTCAACTATACTAAAAGGCTCTAATACACCCCACGGTGTATAGATTGTATTAGGAATAATAGTTCCTAATTTTGTAATTTTAGAAGATAAGAAAACACCTTTAGTTGTACATCCTTTCTCCGGTTCCACCATTATATGTGGTATATCATCGTATTCAAAACAAGCAGTAAAAACATGCTTAATTAGATTGATTGTAGCTTTTGCTAAACAACAATCTGTTGATATATGTATTTCACAAGTTTTCTCCATTGATTACACTCCATTTCTATTTTTACGAGCAAACTCACACGGTGGTAAGTATATCAAAAGAAAGTTTTTTGTACTACAGTTGTTGAAAATTTTGATGAATGGTTCTAAAAAGAAAAAAGGGAAGGTTTAGATTTTGTATTTGTGAAAAATTCACATCTAAACACTTCCCGTGTGTAAGTTCCTTTTGACTTAGCCTAGGCTAAGCTTGATGATACCTGCCTCAAGCTTGTACATGAGTGCTCTAAAAGAGCTTCTCATGGATATGTAATCCTGAGGTATTAAAGAGTCTGGAAACGGAAATTTCGACCGCGAGAAATATTTTTTACTCTCATAGTAAGAGTCAAAATACACAATATGTTCTAGCTGTAGCTCTTCTGCCTTTTTTGGAGTAATGAAGATTATTTCTTCAAAAGGCTTCCAATATCCCCAGATTGTAAAGATTCCAATGAAATTGAAACCACCTGACGGTGTAGGAACAAGATTAAGTATTGCTCCTTTGCTACTAATGCCAGATGATGGTTCTGGGAATCTTTTGATCTTTTTCCAAATACTCACAGGTGTGGTTAATTCGGCAATTATAGAGACAGTGTTTAGAAATATTTTCTCATTGCTAAGTGACTCCCTTGGTTTAGGAATATTGATAAATGAGTTCAGTCTGTTCAATATAACTCCTTTCTGAAGCCGTTTTTTCTTCAAGCATTATATCCCATGCAGCTAAGCGAGCGACATGATTTTTATCTCTCTCCCACGATGGGACAAGCCTACTTCCTGGTAATTCCCTACAAACAAAGAATCCAGTTGAACGGTACGTCTTATATAGACCTAAGGTAGAGATTGCATTCTTCACCTTATCTATGGACGCTATTTTAGACATTCCCATATGTTCAAAAAATGGAAAACGAATTGCTCCCCATTTTGTGAAAATTACGGGTGGATTCCAATCTGCAATGAGAAGACCTGTTGAATACCCCAAATTGGGGTCAGGTCTTTCAATGGTAGAGATATCAAACTCTCTTTCATATATCTCTTCGTAGAGGAGTTTCATTAAAGAAAAAGTTTTTTGAAAAACATTCTCGTCAATCCTGTAGACAACTGAGACATCAACCCCTATCTTATGTGCCTTCTTAGTTTCAGGCGAAGAATAGGGCATAGTATATGTTACTTTCCTGCGTGGTTTTCTTAACATTCTGACCTCTTTTTTTCCTTTTTTAACGAACTTACACACCCCAAT
>JBHAMS010000031.1:0-5200 GCA_041828405.1 Candidatus Dojkabacteria bacterium | reverse complement strand
TTCAGAATATTATATCTCAGATATTAGTTTCTACAAATTCGCACTACTTTATTCTCATTCAAACCTTACAATAAAAACCCAATATCTTAATGATACACAATTAATTAAACCCAAAACACCCATCCTAACTATCACAATTTATAAACTTCAATTGTCCTCATTCGGCATCATTTGCCCCCAAATGGCATTTTCTGTCACTTCTTACCCTACTTAGGAACTTTCTTCGAGAATCCTTCGGGAATCCTTCGGAAAACAACGCTAAAAACGCACTTTTTCCGAAGAACTCCCGAAGAAATCCGCAAGGAAACCCAAAGAAAACAGAATAAAAATTCTCTTCATCATTCTTTCAAAGCAGAGCAAGTTTCAAATAAAAAATATTTAAAATATTACAATAATTTTAATCTTAAAATCATAAAAAATAAGAATAGCACATCAAAAACAACAAAATAAATAACATAAAATGTTTTATTTTTCAACAATAACAACAAATATAATTCAAACGACAATTAATTAAACATTTGATTAACATTAATTCATTAAAAAAAATATTTATACAAACATTTGATATTTTAACATATTTTTATATTTTAGCCATCAGAAAATTTTCTATCATACCAACAATTAAATCTAAAAGAATGAAAAGAACCATTACTACTGTTCGTAGGTTGCAGTTTTTATTAGCACTCTCCGTAGTGTCTTCTATCGCTACAGCCCAGACGACCAAGCAAGTTTCTCAGATAAGAGAAAAAACCAATCTTACAACATTAAACAAACTCGGAAAACAGCTTGAGAGCAAGAAAGCGAGCGTTACAACGCTACAAAGCCAAGCCAAAAAGCTCAACATCCCCTTTTCTGGTGAAAGCAATGGGAGACAGTTCCAACTAAAAGATATTGATAAAAAAACTGGTCTTCCTATCTACTACACAACATACAACAAAGATGCAGCAGCTGGAACAGGAACCAACACACTAAACTCGTCTTCAGGAATTTTTGATCTTGACGGCCAAGACATTACCATTCACGAATGGGATGGCGGTGGAACACTCATTACCCATCAAGAATTTGGAGGACGCGTACGACAAATGGATAGACCTACATCCCTAAGCGACCACGCAACCCATGTTGCAGGAACTATGGTTGCCTCTGGCGTAGATGGCAAGGCTAAAGGAATGGCTCCAAGAGCAAGACTTAATGCCTATGATTGGACTAATGATGAAACCGAAATGATAGATGCTGCTACAAATGCAGCTTTGGTATCTAACCACTCCTATGGATATATTGGTGGCTTTGAATACGGAACTTGGTCTGGAAATGCGGGATGGCATTGGTTTGGAACAGATGATGATACCGAGTTTAAAGGATACGGCAAGTACTATAACTATGACCAAGAGTGGGACTTAATTACCCTCAGCGCACCATATTACCTACCTGTAAAAGCAGCAGGTAACCCAAGAGGAGGAGGACCTACACCAGGTGGACTTCATTATGTAAGAATCAATGGTGTATGGACCGCCTCCAACAAAATAAGACAACGCAATGGTGGCGAATTCGGTTTTGATAGTGTTCTTTATGGAGCTACAGGTAAAAATGTTTTAGTAGTAGGAGCTGCCCACAAGCTTAATAATGGCTATAATGGAGCAGATGATGTTCGTGCAGCTTCTTTCAGTGGATTTGGCCCTACTGATGATGGTAGAGTAAAACCAGATATTGCAGGAATTGGTGTAGATCTCTACTCTACCAACTCTACAGGAGTTTCTGACTATACCACAATGAGTGGAACCTCTATGGCTTCTCCTAATGTTACAGGAAGTTTATCTCTTCTTCAGCAACATTATAGAAACCTAAATAATGGTACCTTTATGAAATCTGCCACCCTTAAGGCTCTTATTTTCAGTACAGCAAAAGAAGCTGGAAACATAGGTCCTGATTATAAATTTGGGTGGGGGCTATTAGATGCACACAAAGCTGCTGTTGCTATTTCTACCAAAAACCAATATTCCATCATAGAAGAGAGAACTCTCGCCAACCAAGCTACTGATGAGATAGAATTTGTTGCTTCAGGTAATCAACCTATCGTTGCAACCATTGTGTGGGACGATCCTGTACCTACTCGAACTGCCAACGCTACTCCTCTTAACGATCGTACTCCTATGCTCGTAAATGATTTAGACATAAGAGTAGTATCCGATAATGGCACTGTATTGCCTTGGACATTAGACCCTGCCGTACCCAATGCACCCGCTGTAAGAGGTAATAACATTGTGGACAATGTAGAACAAGTAGTAATAGAAAATCCTGAAGCAGGAAGAACCTATAGGTTAATTGTAAGCCACAAAGGCACCCTTAAAGAAAATCAGATTAACAACAGTACAATAACACTTGTAGATGCAAACGCACAGAATTATTCAGTAGTTATTACAGGCATCAATAACGGTGTAGAAAGAGATGTTGAATTAATGTCTCTAAAAATCAATGCTGAAAAACCTGAATATAGTACTCAAACACCTGTGTCTGCTGTTATTAGAAACAATGGAACAAGTCCTGTTTCTCCTACATTAAACTACAAACTCATCAATACAGATAACAACACAGAAGTAGCCACATCTTCTGTCCAGGTTTCTGAGATACAACCAGGTGAAGAAACCACTGTAATGTTCAATGTAGATTTATCCATAGCATTTGTCAATTATTCCATTGTGGCAGAAGCTGTTATAGAAAATGATAGCGTAGAAGCGAATAATAAAAATAGCATTGCTGCATTTGGAACAATGATAGACCTTACGGAGGTAGATTCTTCTCATTCTTTTAATTTTGAATCCGACTTCAATGCTAATGGCTGGACTTCAGAGGACATCAATAGAGATGGCAGAACTTGGAGAAAATATGATGAAGCACAGTTTGCTCATTCAGGAAATAGCTTTGCTATCAACTTCCCGAATGGAAAAGGCACCCACGATTGGCTATACTCTAACCCTCTCAAAATGAAGGCTGGTGGAAAGTATAGAGTTATTTTCCATACCGCTAAATTGAGAGATGGTGAAGAGAGATTAGATGTTGCTTTCGGAAAAGCACCGAACAATGGAGCTATGACTAATATGATTGCAGAAAACATCATTGCAACAGCATCTTATGTAAGAAAAGTTTACACCTTTACTCCAACAGAAGATGATGTTTACTATATTGGATTCAGAAATAAGATGAATGATTCAGAAACATCATACGCTATATTCTTAGATGATGTCACAATAGATCAGTCTGAAAAACCAATAGTAGATTTCACATCTTCAAAGGTAAACCCTAACACCTTTGAAGCAGTGACTCTTTCAGCCGATACAAGCCCGAATACCGAAATCCAATACCAATGGAGCTTTACCCCTGATAGTGTTTCCTACCAAGAAGGCGATAGCAATTCTCCAAATCCGAAAGTAAGATTTAACAACCAAGGCACCTATAGCGTTACCCTCACTGCAACAAACTCCAAAGGAAGCACCACCCTTTCCAAAGAAAACTATATAAAAGTTGCTAACACCGCTGTAGCTGCAAACTTCACTACAAACTACACAGAAGTTTATACTGGTGGTAATATCACTTTCTCCGACACTTCTACAGGAAACCCTGCTGTTAATCAATGGAATTGGGAAGTGTCTCCAGCAGAAGACTATACTTTTATTCAAGGGAATAAAAACACTCAAAACCCTACCATTAAGTTTGAAAAAGTAGGTGAATATAACATTTCGCTTACCGCTACTTCACCATTTAGTGCTAATACTATAACAAAAAAAATCAAAGTATTACCATTAAATCCTGTAAGAAATTTCAAAGGTGAAGCTGATAAAACTACCAAGAATGTCACTTTAACTTGGGAAAGACCTATTTTAGAAAACATTTACACAGAAGGTTTTGAAGGTACAAATCCTAATGTATTTACAATAGATGAAGATGGCGACAACAGAAACTGGGGAGTAACAACCTACACACCTAATGTAAGATCTGGAAAGAGAGGAGTTATTTCTTATTCTTGGAATAGCGAAACAAGAGCCATAGATGTTAACAATTGGCTTGTTACAACACTTATTCCAAAAGGAGCAGAGCAATTGTCATTCTGGGTAAAACACGATTATAAAGAACTCTACGATGTCTATGTAGTGAGAAAAGAAAATGTTGCAGGAAACCTGCCTACTCTACAAGAGATAAAAGCAGGTACGCAGGTATATGATTACACTACAGAAACCGCTAAAAAGGCATTTACTAATGAAGTAGTAGATCTGAAGCCATTTGCAAACTCAGACATTTACATTGCTTTCCAGCATAAGAGCAGAAAGGCACAAGATGGCTTTACATTAGCGCTAGATGATATAGAAGTAGGCTATAATACCACAAATGCAGCTGCCGCTAAATCACAAGCAATCATAGAAGATGACAATGTATTGTCACCTGGTAGAGAATACATTTTCAACGAAAGCAAAAAAGAGAACAGCACTGAAGAGGCTATCATTGCCCCTCTAAATACCTCTCCAGCACCTACGCTGAAAGGATATCAGATATTTAGAGACAATGAAAAAATAGCAACTATAGGAGATTATAACACAATTTCTTTCAGTGAAACGGTTCCAGAAAGCAAAGCGTATCAGTATGATATCTTAGCAGACTACGGCACGGGAGTTTCTGAGAAGCAAACTGTAGAGATAGACTTCACTGTATTAGGTATTTCAGATGAAGCATTACAGCAAGATAAAATAATGGTTTATCCTAATCCTTCTTCAGGTCCATTCTCTGTAAAAGCTTCAAAAGGAAGTAAAATCACAAGTCTTCAAGTCTTTGATATGTCTGGAAAATCTATTTTGAAAACAACTCCAAACTCAGAGACATACAACTTTGATTTATCCAAAAATGGAAAAGGAATCTATATTCTCAATACAACCGATACCAATGGTAAAACGGTGAACCTGAAAATAATGGTTAAATAATTCATTTTTCCATCATATTCATTTTCAAAATGAGCCTGACAAATTTGTTGAGGCTCATTTTTTAATTAATAATCCCATTACTTTCATATAGCAATTACCTCACTTACCAAGCGTATTGTAAAAAATTATATTAAATTTGCAGGAATAAACTTTTTTAAAAATTAAATAAATATGAGTTGTGGATGCAAAACATCCGGCGATTCTACCCATTCTTGCGGTACTAAATCCGCCAC
>JBHAMS010000030.1:0-13905 GCA_041828405.1 Candidatus Dojkabacteria bacterium | reverse complement strand
TGTCTTGTTTGTTTGTAGTTATCCATGAGGAGGCGGAGTAGGGAGAATTTTTTTCTTCTTCTTTGGATACTCTTATTGCTGTTCCCGCTTTATTCTCTATTTGTCTGAATCCATCTATGGAGATTGTGTACTGTGTATTGCTTTGTCCTAGATTCCAAATTGTAATATCGCCTGAGTATTTTTCGCCAGGTTTTAGAGTTAGAAGTAAGCTGTTTGGAGCCATACCTATGGAAAGCTCTTGTTGTGCAAAAACACATCCTCCTTTAATTGTTGTAAGGAGAGATATTAAGAACAAAGATAGTATGACTCTTAAAGTGTATGAATTCTTTCCTTTCATTTTACTGTTTTACTCTTAGTAGTAACCACCACAGATAAATGTTACTGTTTCTTGGTATGAACCTGTTTGTGCACTGGTTCCTGCTTTTGCTCCATATGTTATGGTTGATGATTCACTTACTGTTTGTGCTTCATTCTGTGAAATGAGTAACTGAGCTCCAGTAAGACCTCTGTCTAAAGCTCCAAATACTCCTGGAGTGTTGTCTGCAAAGTCTGATGATACAACTGCTGCTCCTACGGTGTCAGGATCTGAAGCGACTAATCCAAAACCCTCTGTACTTGCTCCTCTTAGATCAATTGTGGCTGATCCTGTTGAAGCTATGAGGTATGTAGTTGGAGTGCTCTTGTAAAGACCTGCATCTAAGTTACCATCTCCCTGTCCATATACTGCCCAGTAGTAACCCTGTGCGGTTGATGATGTACTTGCTGATATTGTGTGACTTCCTGTTGCATATGACCCACCTGGGTAGAGTGATCCTAGATTTACACTGTTAGCTGATATACTACATGTTACAGATGGTGTTGATGCTACTGTTGCGGTTATGACAACCTGATCGTCTGCGAGTAAAGCAATTCCAAATGTACTTGAATCTAAAATATTTCCACTTTTACTTTCTAATGTTACATAGTGTGTACCTGCTGTATCATCAGTACCGATTACGCCTGCTGAAGATCCATTTGCAAGTTTTACACCGTATGTTGTATTCATTGTTAAAGTATCTACATTTGAAATCACAATTGTATCTACAGAAGTTGATCCTGTTCCTTGTGTACATGTTGCAGAGAGTGATCCGGTAGTTGGAAGACCAGCATCTATGGCCCAATTAGTACCAGATAAATCTGATGCATCTGAATTCGTTACTGGTGCTACTATTAGAGCTCCATCATTTCTACACCACATTCCATCTTCATCATCTGGAAAAGTTAAGGTTATTGTTCCACCTGTTGGTATTTGCTGTGAGGTTGAGAATGCAAGTACATACTCGACAGTATCATCTCCTGCACCATTGAGATTTGCTTTTATCCGACTTAGATACATATATACAGAAGTTAGTGATCCTGCATTTGATTTGAAGGAGTAGGAGAGTAGTAGAGAGAATACAACAATTAAAGCAATTGCTAGAACTCTCATTGTTTTTGTGTTTTTTAGAAAATTTTTCATAACTTGGCAGATATATTTAATATGCTTTAAGAGTATCTAATACTGAGAAGTATGTCAAGAAAATTTTGTAGAATATTTAGGTCTTTGTTGCAGTATTTTCTTAATACATTGGTATTACTGTTACTGTAATATATTCCTCATAATCTGTAGCTGGAGATGCACTTGTAGATGCTCTTGCTTTAACATATGTTCCCATTCTTCCATTCTCTGTAAATCCATTTACAGTATATATCTGTCTTGGTGTTGTTGTTACACCACCAACATTCCCATTTGTACCAGAAAATGCAGAAGTAGCTGTTAGTGTAGTAGGAGTAGTTAAAAATTTCTGTAAACCAAAACCCTCTGCATTTGCAATATTCAAATCCTCAGTATCTGATGAAATCTTGTAATTTGTAGATGGACTGAACAGACCACCATGTCTACCATTTAGTGATATGACTGAACCTTGACTGTTTGTATTCAAGTCAAACCATATTAAGTTGTTTGCTGTTGTAGTAGCAGCACCTGCTACAAGTTCGTCTTGCATGGTAAAAGAGATCGTATATGGAGGATTGCTTTCTGTAGCAACTCCTGTTTCTGGAGCGATATCAATATCAAAAGAGATTACTGTAGATGTTGTTGTTGCATTTGCAATTGGACTGTACTCTGATTGTGTAAAATCTCCGTGCAGAGCTGTTATCCTTAAGTAGTAGGTTGTTGATTGATCAAGATTTCTGACATTGAAATCTGGTGTTTCCCAATACTCTTTTGTTCTAAAATCATTGATATTGCAATTTTCACTCTTAGGTGCAAATGTTGCACCAGAGATGCACTTAATATCATTTGCAAAGTTGTCCGTAGATATCTCAATACCAAAAAGTGTATCTTTTGGATTAGATCTTTGATCAATTTCAAATCTTGCTCTGTTGTAACAGCCCATACTGGAACACACTCCTTGCATACCCCCTGTGGTAATTGCAGATGATCCAGATACACAATTTGTATTAACTCCGTTCGTATTTGTTTCAAAACATCTTAAAGCTGGAATTTCTGCAACAAAGTTTGCTGATGGATCTTGGTTAAGTCTGTAATTGTTGGAGTATGTACTCGGGCTAGCAGATATTTCACCTGCTTCTAGCATTAGACTGTAATTTGCAGAATCTCCAAATCCTCCTCCTGAGCTAGTTGTTACACCCACTATCTTGAAGTTACTTGAATCTAATTCTGTGGCATATATTGTTGATGTTGGACACAGAAATATTGATATGAGTGCAATACTTAGTATGTTGTGTATCTTGGCAGGTTTCATAATATAATATGATATTGTAAGGTTGATATGTAAGTCAAATATATGGGTAGAGATACTGTGATAACCGTTAAAAATTTGAATAAGGTTTTTAATGTGAAGAAAGGTTTTACTTTAAGAGATTTCTTTTCAAATAGATGTAGTAGGGTTACTGTTTTGAATGATATCTCTTTTACTGTAGATAGAGGGGATTTTGTTGGTTTGATTGGTTTGAATGGTGCAGGGAAGAGTACTACTTTGAAGTGTCTTTCTGGATTATTGATGCCTGATGGTGGAGATATTGATGTGTGTGGTTTTTTACCGAATGAAAGGAGTAAGAGTTTTTTGAGGAGGATTTCTTTGGTTATGGGTGGTAAGAGTCAGCTTTGGTGGGAGTTACCAGCTATGGAGACTTTTTTGTTGAATATGGAGATATATGGTATTGAGAAAAGAGTTTTTGAAAAGAGAGTTAGTGAGATGGTTGATGTTTTGGATTTGGGTGATGTTGTTGAAGGTATTCCTGTTAGGAAGCTTTCTTTGGGGGAGAGAATGAAGTGTGAATTTGTTGCTTCGTTGTTGCATCTTCCTGAGGTTGTTTTTTTGGATGAGCCTACGATTGGTTTGGATTTGATATCACAGGGTAGGTTGAGGAATTTTTTGAGGGAGTATGTTGTTAGGTATGGTGCTACTGTTGTGCTTACTAGTCATAATATGGATGATGTGGTGGATCTTTGTAGGAAGGTTTTAGTTCTTGATGATGGTAAGTTGATTTTTGATGGTTTGATAGATGATTTGGTTGGTATGTATGTTTCTGAGAAGAGGGTTTCTTTTAAGTTTGTTGATTGTGTTAAGAGGAGTAGTGTTGAGAGGTTGTTGAAGGAATATGGTAGAGTGGTTAGGTTTGAGGGTAGGGTGGTTGAGGTTTTAGTGAGGAGAGATTTGGTAGCTTCTGTTGTTTCTAAAGTTTTGAAAGAGTTTGTTGTTGAGGATATTGATGTGCAGGAGGGTAGTTTGAAAGAGGTTATTAGAAAAATGAGTAAGTAGTATTTGACATGCATTTGTATTTTAGATATACATTTAGTAAGTTAATTAACTGTCTACAATACAATGTTCAAACAAAAAATGATGGTAATACTAAGGAAATTACCTAAAATAGTAGCAATACTACTTTCTATCGCATTAGTTGTGTATCTTGGATTAGAACTTTTTATATCCATATACTTCAAACCTCACGATGTTAGACTAACCAATGTAACAGATACATCATTTACAATATCTTGGATAACTAACTACCCTAAAAAGGGAGTAGTATATTACAAAGAGAAAGATAGTATCTTACCATGGTTTTTCTCTTGGATAGGTACTAAGAAAGCATATGATGACAGGGATGTAGCTTTAGCAGAACATGAGTGTGTAGAGAAATTTAACAAAGAAGCAAAGGTAAGTGAAGATTTTGTAGTAGATACTAGTAAATATAGCTGTAATGAAGTAAAGGTAAAAAAAGCAGGAAAATATTTTACACACCATATTACATTAACAGACTTAGAACCTAACAAAGAGTATCATTTTAGAATTGGAGATGGGATATTTAGTTGGAAAGGAGATATTAACAAGAGTGCTACATTTCTTCCTCTTAGTGGAGAAGTAAAAGTACCAGCACCAATATTTGGAAGTATAGTTAATGATAAAGGGGAGTATGTAAATGATTCTGTAGTATATATCAAATTCATAAATGGATACTTAGAGAAAGAATCAATGTATTACAGTAGTGTTACATCTAATGATGGTAGTTGGTATTTAGATGGTAATAATATTAGGACAATAGAGGGAGAACCAATCATAGTAGAAGATAAGCAAGATATGATCAAGGTGTATGCTCAGTATCAAAACTATACATTGAGTGATGCTAATGATTGGGTATATGGTAATGGTGATTTTGCATATCCTGATATAGTTGTATCAGATACTTGGCAGAAAGATTTGAGTATGTCTCCGACTCCATATAATGACCATTATATGGGGTGGGTTAAGGGAGTCTTTGCATCAGATTTAACAAAAGAACAAGTTGCAGATGGTATTGAGAAGTTAAAAGCATATTTAGTAATGGAGAATACTACTCCTGATACTCAATCTACCTTAGTAACAGAGTCAGTAAAAAGAGATGGTGTTAGTAATAGTTTTACAAAGATATTTTTAGAGAATACCTATGTATGGGAGTATGTATTGTTTGGAGTATTTGTTTTGTCCTTTGTAGTATTGTTAGTATTTTGGTTGAAGAATAGGAAGAGTGCGATATTTTTTAGGATAAAGAAGTTGTATGGAGTATTGCAGGTATTACTTCTTGTAGTACCAGTAGTGTATTTAGGTATTAAGGTAAATACCGTACAGAATTTATCTAGTGAGGAGAGTCATGCTCGCGGAATGACATCAGCAGATTATGCAGAAAGACAAGAATATTTTGAAAATAACAAGGAAGCTGCAAGATCCTATGCAAATCCAAATAATGGACAAAAAAAAGAGGAAGAAGAAGGATGTAGCGGTTGTGAGTGTGATAATTCTTGTGAAAGCAGGCCTGCTGCTTCTCAAACAACAGGAAATACTTGTCAAACAAGTAATATTCAAGCTTGTTCATTAGATCAGCTTACAGACAGAAATCTTGCAAATACAGTTGGTATTGGATTGGTAATGAATCAATTGAAAAATTCTGTAAATAGTAATGGTGATGTTGATGTTGGTGGTAAAAAAATGTCTCTACTTGAAGCTTATGGAAAGCTTGGTTTGTGTAACAATGCTATCGCATGTGCTGGTAATCTTCAAGCAGCAGGTGTTTCAAAGGGTCTTCGTGCGGATGATTTGATTTGTAAAAAAGGAGAGGATTGTAGTAATAAATTGTTTGATAGTAATGGGAAAAGGCTTGAGGATAAAGTGATGACCGTTGATTCAACAAAAGGCATTAAAATTGGTGATAAGGTTGTAGCTTGTACTCCTGCATGCGGAAATGGTCAGACATGTCAGAATGGTAAATGTATTGATTCTTTTAAAGTGAAGTGTGGTACTAATCAAACATTGGTAAAAGGAAAATGTGTTACGACACAAACTCCTCCATCAAGTGACATCTTATCATCTTCCGCTACAATCGTAAGGGTAGGCAATAGCTATTACTGGCAAGTACCAAACAGCAACAAAAAAGTTCGTCTTAACATAACAGCAGAAGAAGCAGGAGGCTTATGTAAAGGAGAAGTAGCCAATGACAAATGTGATGGTGTTCAACTTCTTTATAGCCAAATTGCGAATATTGGTATGTTGTATAATGTTTTACCGCAATACCAACAAACAAAGCTTACCAAATATATAGAAAAAACTCATAGTACAATCTTAGGGGATGATAATTCTTTGTATCTCGAAAAAGATGGTGTCTTTATAAAAAAGGTTGGTGACCATTTAGTTTTACTGAAAAACGGACAACCATATAATGGTGAAGTTACTGTTACAGGTGAGCTCAAAAAACTTTTCCCACAGCTTACAAATCTTCAAAATAATACCAAGATTTCTTTAAATTTGTTTTTAGGGGAAATCAATAGGTTTGTTTACAATTACACAGATTCTCTTGCTGAGGGTGGTAAAGAAGGAAAAGAAACTATTTTAACAGAAAATGAAAGTTGTAAGTTTAATACATGTAAATGTGATTATGGTATGACCTCTTATAGTATTACAAATGGTAATGTTTGTCCTTCTTTTGAAGTAATAAGAGAATTTTATAATACACAGAAAAATTTGGGAGGAGTTATTCGTCCTGGTCGGGATGAATTTCGAGGATGTCTCTTAGAGGGTGGTTGTACTTGTAACTATAATCTTCGACAGTATAATGTTGCAAATGGGGAATCGTGTGATTCTTCATATAAGCCTCAGCCATATATACAGTACAATAGTGAATCTAAAAAAATAGAAATTAAAGAAGATGTTATTTGGGGTAGAGATAGAGTAATTATCTTTCCAGGAATAAGTGAGTCTGAGTTTGCTAAAACACTAGGAAAAGAATTGGAATCATTCTATACGAATTATTCTTTTGTAACTAGGAGTGAAGAAAAAAGTTTTAATAACAGTATAGAAATGGATGATTATGTTGGTAGGTATAATACTATGTTAGCAGATATTGAAGATAAACTCCGAAATAGATTAAATTCTTGCAATAATGAAACTGGAGATTCTTGGAGTGATTGTGTTACGGCTCCAGTTGTTGAGAGTAATTGGAAAGAGGAGTTATGTAGACTTGGAAATGGAAATTGGTCAAGTGTTAAGAAAGATTGTGATTTCTCGGTAAAAGGAATATCAGATATTGTTCTCGGTACAACCGACAGTACTAACACCTTAGGCAGTGGATATATAACATATCTACCAGAATATGGATTCTTTGATATGGAAATAGCAGGTCTAAAAGAAACAGAAAAAGTAGAAGGAAACACCCTACGAATCTTCTATGTAGAAACCAATGGTATAGAAGGATTCCAAATACCAGCAGATCCAGACAATCCAAAAGAAACAGAAGATATAATGTTACAAAGCAATAGCTTAAACATATCCTACAAAAAGAGTGCAGAAGTAATGACCTTAAATCTAAAAAGAGGAATAAACTTAGTATCATTCAACTACATACCTAAAATAGAAAATGACCAATACTCCAAAGCCTCAAGCATGCTAAAATGGTTAGTAAGCAAAGGAGCAAGAGTAGAACATATATCTTACTTCTCTGGAGGTAGGTGGAAAGGTATAGGGTATGTAGATGGCAAAACAACAGGAGATGATTTCAATATTACCCCAGGAAAAGGATACTTAATATATACGGAAGCAGATGCAACCGTAAGTATCCCCGGTTACAGAATCACCAGTAGTGTACCAGTACCTCTAAGTGCAGGTTGGAATCTAGTAGGTATTCATGGTTACTCTCAAATGTATACAGCTAGAAGCTTCATAGATAGTATCAACAGTGTAGAAGGTCTAACCGCCAACAATGTATCCTGGTGGCCAGTATCTAAGGGCAAATATGAAGGCTTACAGGTAGTAGATGGTAAACAGTATGGTTTTGATTTTAGTTTAAGTAGTAGTAATGGATATTTTGTAAGGATAAGTAAGTTTAAGCCGAAGGATAGTAATTGTAAATCCTTACTCTGGCATGCAGGTGGTAGCCATAACGGGGCATGTGGTGGAAGTAAGTAGCTGTATGATACAATTATTCCGCTCGAGAGTTCCACTTCGGTGTAGCTCTCTTCTTTTTTATCAGCATAGTATCATTGCTATTTTATGTACTGAAGTTATAATAGCTGTATGATATAATCACTCTGTCGTGGAGAGATGCCTGAGCGGTCGAAAGGGACGGTCTTGAAAACCGTTGTACAGTCTTCTGTACCCAGGGTTCGAATCCCTGTCTCTCCGCCATACTCTCTCTACTGTAATGTCATTCCCATCTGTAGTATACTAAGTAACATAACTTCATATTAAACAAACAAAACAAATATGAACAACAAAATCTCTCTCTTTGTCCTTGCAGCAGGAATGGGTAGCAGATACGGTGGACTAAAACAAATGGAAAGCTTCGGTCCAAATGGAGAAACCATAATAGACTACTCAATATACGATGCAACACTCGCAGGATTTGACAGAATCATCTTCGTAATTCGTCCAGACATGGAGCAAGCATTCAAAGAAATATACATATCCAAATATCAAAACTCAAAAATCAAACTAGAATACATATTTCAGAGTCTAGACATAATACCTTCAAAATACACACTAAACCCACAAAGAGAAAAACCATGGGGAACAGGTCATGCTTTGCTCATGGCAAAAGATACAATCAAAGAACCTTTCCTAGTCATCAACGGTGACGACTTCTACGGAAGAGAATCATTTCAAATATCTGCAAAATTCCTAAAAGAAGAGTGCACACCACAAATATCAGCAATTACAACATACAAATTAAAAAATGTCTTAAGCGACAATGGAACAGTAAAAAGAGGAGCATGTGAAGTAGAAAATGGATACCTAAAAAGTGTAGAAGAAATATTTGAATTAAAAAGAGTAGGGGAAAACAAAATAGATGGAGCAAAACCAGATGGAACAAAAGTATCATATACTGACGATACAAGTATCTCCATGAACATGTTTGCACTACACCCAACACTCTTTAACATCATAGAAGAAAAATTTGATATATTCCTACAAAAACACAATCAAGATCTAAAAGAAGAATTCCTCCTACCAACGATAGTTAATGAAGTAATACAAGAAGGGAAAGCACAATTCAAAGTACTACAAACAAATGGAAAGTGGTTTGGAGTTACATACAAAGAAGATGCCGACATTGTACGAGCTAACCTAAAAGAACTGGTAGACAGTGGAGAATATCCAGATAAATTGTATTAAAATATCAAATGGGTAAAACAAAATCAAAAGAAATTAATCAAAAAACAGAAAAATTCAAACCAGAAGACAGAGATGGAGGATTCCCTACAGAAACACCATACCTAAAAAGAAGATTTTTTGAAATGCTCCCAGGTCTATATGTCTGGACATTAATGCTTCTACCCATACTATTTGCCATACTCAAATTAGAAACAGCACTCGTAATATATCTCTCATTCCTAACAGTATATTGGCTATACAGAACAATCAAGTTCGTCATTGGTTGCTTTGTGGGTGTCAAAAGAATGAAAGAAAGTGAAAATACCGATTGGGTCAAAAAAATAGAAGAGTTAAATATTCCAAGAGCAAACAGAATAGATTTCATATATCTCTGTCCTGTATATTCCGAAAGCTTAGAAGTACTAGATCCATCATTTAGAGAGTGGTCAAAAAGTGATATCGGAGCAAAAAGAATACATGTAGTAATGGCAATGGAAGAGAAAAAACAAGATCTGCAACTAGAAAATTTCAAAAAACTAAAAGAGAAATATGGAAAACAATTTGGAAGTATGCAATATTACATACACCCATCAGGTATAGAGGGAGAAGTCGCAGGAGTCAAAGGTGCAAACATCAATTGGGCATGCAGGCATTTAGTTCAAGACTTAGAAAAACAAGGCAAAGATATACACGACTATCTTCTCATAACTTGTGATTCAGATCTCAGACCTCACAAAAAATATCTCTCCAATGTTCTACACGACTACCTCCTTGCTGACAATCCAGATGAAACATTCTTCACATCAGCAATACACACATTCAACAACAACATATGGCAAGTCCCTGCATTGATTAGGAATCAATCAAATATGCTAACTCTAGTCATACTCTACCAATGGGTTCTTGAAAAACAATTATCAATCCCATTCACAGATGAAAATGTACAAGACAAAGAAACATTCTCCTCATACATTGTAAATCTACAAACTCTAGAAAAACTAAAATTCTGGGACCCTGAAATACCAAATGATGACACAGCATTCTACTGGAACTCAATGGTAAGAAGTAAAGGTACATTCAAGGGAGAGTGTGTATATGTAAGGACTTACAATGATGCCGTTGAAAATGAAAGCTTCTGGAAAACACATGTATCATTCTACAAACAACAGTACAGATGGGGGTGGGGAATTGTTACTTACCCAATAACTTTGTCATCAATGTATGATGAAAGTAGCAAAGGTTTTCCATTCTACAGAAAGTTCGCAATGATCAAAAAGATGATGGAGTACCTATGGTTTCTAACTGTTGTATTTGTAATATCATTTGCTCAAGTATTTATGACACTAATCAATGAAGAGTATCAATACAGTGTTTACTCATATAATCTTGCAAAAATAATTAGTTACATATTCTCAGTCATAACTTTTTCAAACATTGCAATCCTGTATTTCAGGTCAAAAGTTACACCATCTCCTAAAACTTGGAAATGGTGGAATTGGGTATTAAACTTTGCAGAAACATTCTTAATCGTTATCAACATGCTAACATTCTCTTTTATCCCATATGTCCAAGCTGTTACAGAGATGATGCTTGGTTTGAGCAAATTTAAGAGAAACTTTTATGTAACAGAGAAAGTTAGGATGAAAGAGAAAAAGAAGATTTAAGAAAAATTTCATTTTTGTTTACTAAGATATATCTAATATAAATTGTTAGGTATATCTACTATGTCTTTAATACTCATATTGGCAGGTGTATTCTTCTCTTTACTGTTATCTCCAAAGATAACTTTTGCAGGTGAAGATTATAATCATAGATTTAATAGTGCTATTGCCTATACAATTGGTTGGTTACCAGAAATATCTTTTACTAGTACCGTAGATTATAGTATAGGTTCTGTTGTTGGTTATGATACCGTAAATTTCTACTATTCAACTGAAATTTCATCATTAACCATAGAAAATGGAGTCATAAGGAACCACGATGTAGCAGACAGAATATCGGCACCACCAGGAAGTCAAATAGATATACTGTATTACTATGAAAATAGAACAAATAAACCAGTTACTGTAAATGAAATATTTATCCCCATGTCTTCAACAGAAGATATCACTACAAGTTTTGGTAATATTACCACCGCAGATCCTGAGTCCAATGCAGTATTTATACCTGATAATGGGATTATATACAGAAGAGGAGGATATTACGGAAGGTATCCGATTAATATAACTGTCCCTCCATCTGAAAAGGGCAAGGTGATTGTTGACTCAATATATATCAAAAATCCAATAGAGGTTGTTAGGGTATTAAAAGAGGTTTTGGATGATCAGATAAAGGTAGAAATTGAGTTCAAGAATGTATCTAATGAAAATTTTGAAAATTTGGAGCTAATACATACAGATAAATCAATCATATTTTCAATACCTTCTCAAAAGACGAAGATTTTAAGATACAGTATTAGTAAAAATTACTTCTTCGAAGATGAAAATGGAAATATTAATATTGGACCGGCTATTATTGTCAATGATAGTAGTATTACCAAATGTGGTATCGGTAATACAGACCCTATTAAAATATTAGGAATGTATACTAATGATGTATTTTACTCGAATCTTACGGGTGGGATATCTGGAGGTTCACTCTTTGTTCCAACAGAAGGCTCTTTTTGTATAACAAGAATTCCATATGCAATAATGATTAGAGATTTTCTAGATGGTGTCATTGGTGATATTTCAGATGAAGAAGAAAATAGTAATGGAGATAATAGTGGTGGTAGCGGTAATAATGGAGAGGAAGGAAATAGTAGTGTGAATGACAATGTCTTGGGTGAAAATACAAGTGGTAATAATGATGGTTCAGTAGATGTAGTAAATTACAATCATGAAAGTTTAGCAGTACTACCAGATACAGGTAAAAGAGTAGGGACATGTATTCTTCTTTTCCTTGTTGTAGACCTCTATCTTTGGTATTCTTACTTTAGAGAGAAGAAGAAATATGGAAGTAAAAATAAAGATACCAAAATATGTACAAGATACAGCAAAGATTCTGCTTGAGAGTGGTTTTAAGTGCTATCTTGTTGGAGGGGCTTTGAGGGATATTGTGTATGGCAGACAGCCACATGATTACGATTTAGCTACTGATGCTCTGCCAGAGGAGATGATTAAAATTTTCCCCAAATCTGTGAGTACAGGGATTAGGTTTGGTACAGTTATCGCTCTTGCAGCAGATGCTTTTGATGAAATGCACGAGGTTGAGGTTACTACTTTTAGAAGTGAATCAAACTATATTGATGGAAGATGGCCAAGTAGTGTTGAGTTTGTATCTGATATTGATATGGATTTAGGTAGGAGGGATTTTACATTTAATGCTATGGCCGTTGATTTTTCAAAAGTTTCTTTAGATGGTAGTGAAGAGGAGAAATTAGTTGAAATATATGATCCTTTTGATGGAGTAGAGGATATTAAGAAAGGAGTGGTGAAGGCTGTTGGGACTCCGTTAGAGAGATTCAAGGAAGATGGTTTGAGAGCTTTTAAAGCATGTAGGTTGGCTTCTCAATTCGGTTTTAATATTGAGAAAGACACATTTGAAGCAATTAAAGAATCATTGCCTGTTGCATCTCAGATATCTATGGAGAGGATTAGAGATGAATTTATGAAGATGATATTGAATTCTCCAAAGCCATCAGTTGGTATTGATTTGATGATGCACAGTGGCTTACTTGCAATTTTTATGCCAGAGTTGATGGAGGGTATTGGTGTTGAACAGAAGCTTTTCCATGCAGATGATGTGTATTGGCATTCTTTGAGAACTTGTGATTGTGCTCATGATTCTGTGAAGCTTGCTGGTTTGTTGCATGATATTGCG
This sequence comes from Candidatus Dojkabacteria bacterium, assembly GCA_041828405.1. GTDB lineage: Bacteria > Patescibacteriota > Dojkabacteria > SC72 > SC72 > UBA5232. The sequence continues at coordinate 883 of JBHAMS010000030.1, read as the reverse complement.
AAACCAAGGACGGATATGGGGAATGGACATTTTTACGGGCATGATCAGGTTGGTGCTTTAATGGCTGTGGAGATTATGAAGAGAATGAAGTTCTCACAAGCTGAGATAGCAAAAGTTAGAAAGCTTATTGAGAATCATATGTTTTACTATCCACATATGACGGAGGATATGTCTGATGAGGAGAAGAGGAATATTGAGATGCATAGTTGGAGTGATTCTGCTGTGCGACGATTTATCCAGAGAGTTGGTGAGGAGAATATTGATGATTTGTTTAAGTTGAGGTTGGCTGATGCTCAATCTAATCCTAATACTAGTTTTAAGCCAGAGGAGATAACTTTGTTGCAAAACAGGATTTCGGAGATTAGGCAACAGGATATGGCTTTGAAGATTACAGATTTGAAGATATCTGGTGAGGATTTAGATAGATTAGGTATACCTAAAGGTCCTGTGATGGGTACTGTTTTGAAAGAGCTTTTGGAGTTGGTTATTGATGATCCAGTTTTGAATAGTAGGGAGAGTTTAGAGAAGAAGGCTTCGGAAATTTACAGTAAATATTTAAAGAAATCGTCTGTTTAGTTATTGAGATACACAAAACAATTGTTGTTTTTATTAACTTAAAGGTCTCTTTTTTCTTTTTTCAATTATTCATTTTTATTGCTATCATCGTATTTAAGATGTTTGTGTACAACTTATAGTATCTTAAATATTTATGAAAAAGTCCTTAGAAATAAAGGTGCGATAAAGATTTTCTTACACGTTCAACATATGTTATTTGTCTTTATTTCCAATATCCACTATTATGTATACATAGTAATATGTTATCTACTGCCTAGTAATGAAGATACAATTCTTAGGAGCGACAAAAATGGTGACAGGATCATGC
>JBHAMS010000029.1:0-4087 GCA_041828405.1 Candidatus Dojkabacteria bacterium | reverse complement strand
GCTGTTGATATTGTAGTAGGAACTCATGCTTTACTTGGTGATGATGTTGTTTTTAAGAATTTGAGTCTTCTTGTGGTTGATGAGGAGCAGAAGTTTGGGGTTAAGCAGAAGGAGAGGATTAAGAGTAGGAGGTTGAACTGTAATGTTTTGTCGCTGACTGCTACTCCGATTCCGAGAACTTTGAATATGGCTCTTCTTGGTATTAGGGATATTTCTGTTTTGGCAACTCCTCCAATTGGTAGGAAGGAGGTTATCAATACTTTCGGGAAATTTAGTTGGGAGAGTGTTAAGGAAGCTATATCTAAAGAGTTGGAAAGAGGTGGGCAGGTGTATTTCTTGCATAATCGGGTTGGTACGATAGAGTATGTTTACGATATGTTGTGTAAGATTTTTCCTCATGTAAAGGTTGGGATTGCTCATGGTCAGATGGGTGTTCAAGATTTGTCTAAGAGTATGCTTGATTTTACTTCACACAGGAGCGATATTTTGCTTTGTACTACGATAATTGAGAATGGGTTGGATATCCCTTCTGTGAATACTTTGATCGTTGACGATGTGAATGTACTTGGGCTTTCGCAGATGTATCAGATTCGTGGGAGGGTTGGTAGGTCTTCTACTCAGGCATATGCATATTTCTTTTTTAATTCTTTGAAGGGTAATGCGAAGTTGAGATTGGAAGCATTGAAAAGCTCTCAGGAGCTTGGTTCTGGTTTCTTGTTGTCTAACAAAGATCTTGAGATTAGGGGTGCTGGTGATATTTTGGGTAAGAATCAGTCAGGTGCAATTAATTCGGTTGGTTACGGATTGTATTCTGAAATGCTAAATGAAGCTGTAGCAAGGCTTAAAGATATGGGTAAATAGTTTCCACTTGGATTTGTTGGAGGTTTAGACTAACATGTAGCCATGGCTTCAGTATTGTATCAAAAATACAGATCTCAGAACTTTGATGAGTTGGTAGGGCAGGAGGATATTGCTAATATCTTGAAGAATTCTTTGAAGAAAGGACAGACTTCTCAGGCATATCTTTTTGTTGGTTCTAGGGGAACAGGTAAGACCTCTACAGCTAGAATTTTGGCTAAAGCTCTTAATTGTACTAATCTTAAAGATGATGGTAATCCGTGTAATGAGTGTGAGAATTGTAAAGATATTTCAGAGGGTAGATTCCTTGATTTGATTGAGATTGATGCTGCGTCAAATAGAGGTATTGATCAGATTAGGGAATTGAAAGAGAGGATTGAGTTTACTCCATCAAAAGGGAACTTCAAGGTTTACATCATTGATGAAGTGCATATGCTTACTACAGAGGCTTTCAATGCTTTGTTGAAGACTTTAGAAGAGCCTCCTAAGCATGTTGTTTTCATTTTGGCTACTACAGATGTACATAAGCTTCCACCTACGATAATTTCAAGGTGTCAGAGATATGATTTTAGGCTTGGGACTGATGGAGAGGTTAAGAAATTGATTGAGAGGATTTTGAAAGAGGAGAGTGTAGAGATGGAGAAAGATGCTTTAGATGTTGTAGTTAAGAATGCGAAGGGGAGTTACAGAGATGCTCTTTCAATTTTAGATGTTGTGTACAGTGGACAGGAGAATAGAGATGAGAAGATTACTCTTGATGAGGTTAAGAAGACTTTGGGTCTTCCAGATTTTGATACTGTTTTGCTTCTTTTGAAATATTTACTTGCAGGTGATGGTAGCAAGGCCCTTTCTGTTTTGAATGGTGTTGAGAGTAGTGGAATTAATTTACAGCAGTTTACAGAGTATGTTCTTGATATTCTTAGAGAGATTTTAGTGGGTAAAATTAAGAATGATTTAGGTAAGGAGTTTGATTTTGTAAAAGATGTTGATATGAGGGGAGTGTATAGATTGATAAATCTTTTTTTGGAGGCTGAGAACAAGATTAGATATTCAAGTAATCAGATTCTTGTATTGGAAATGATTATTCCTGAAATGATGAAGCCTAATGTGAATACAGAGATTGAGATGATAAATAGAGATGTTAAGAAGAAGATAGGTAGTAAGGAGGAGAGTGTTGATGGTAATAAGAGTGATTATGTTAAAGAACCTGTTGTAAAGAGAAATATAATTGAGAAGATAGTGGGTAAAGGAAAGAAGGAGAAAGAAAAAGAGAGTAAGGTAGATGTACAGAAGGAGAGTACTTGTAATGAATGTAGTATCTCTGTTAATGAAATTAAGGAGAAATGGGAATTATTTGTTGCAACTATTAAGCCTTACAATGGTCATTTGTATGCATTTTTAGAAGGAGCGAATATTCTGTCTTTTGATGATGGAGTTATGCATTTGGAGGTGCCGTTTGAATTCCACAAGGAGAGAATAGAAGTTCCTAAAAGTCGCAATATTATCTCAGAGGTTTTCAATGAGGTGTATGGGAGTAGTTGTCGTATAGTTTGTGATGTGAATTCCTCAATTAAACCTGTTGAAAAATCTACAGCTGATTTTGTTTTAAGAAATCTTCCTACAGTTAAAAAAGAAAAGCCAGAGGAGAAGCCTAAAGAGAATTCTAATTTCTTCCAAAAGAATACCTTGAGTAAAGATATTGAGGCAATTTTTGAGGGTGTGTAGAGTGTTTAGTATGATATAATTATCCTGTGTGTGTATATAAAATAATTGTTTACTAAGATGTTAAATCCAATTGAAATTATCAAAATGCAAAATGAGGCTAAGAAGCTTCAAAACAAGATGAGGGAGAGAAAGATTAAAGGAGAGTCAAAGAATGGTTTGATTTGTATTTACATGAATGGTGCTCAGGAATTTGAGGATATTCATATAGATGAGCAGTACTTGGAGCCCGGTATGGAGAAAGAGATTAAGAATGGTTTTAAGGAGGCTTTTAAGGATTATCAGAAGAAATTGCAGAAAGAGATGGCTCAGGATATTGATATAGATCAATTGAAGAATATGTTTAAGTAGTATATGTCTGTTTTGCCAAAAAGTGTTGAAAAAGTAATAGATGAGTTTGGTAGATTGCCTGGTGTTGGTCCTAAGTCGGCTTCTAGAATGGCATATCACTATCTTCGTTCTTCTAATCATGATGGTGTTAAGCTTGCTGAAGCTTTGGTTGAGATGGATAGTAGTGTTAAGAATTGTAAGTATTGTTTCAATATTACAGATAAAGAGGTGTGTGATATTTGTTCTAGTCCTTTGAGGAAGAAGTCTAAATTGTGTGTGGTGGAAGAGCCTCTTGATGTAGTGGCTTTTGAGGATTCTGGCATATATGATGGCTTGTATTTTGTTTTGGGTGGTGTGATTTCTCCTGCAGAGGGTATTGGTGCTGACGAGTTGAGATTTAAGGAGTTGAAGGTTAGGGTTAATGAACTTTTAGAAAATGAGCAGAGTGTTGAGGTTATTATTGCAACTAATCCTAGTTTGGAGGGTGAGGCAACTGCCAGCTATATTATTGATCTTTTGAAAGCTTTTCTAAAAGATGGTAAGGTTAAAATTACCAGATTAGCAATGGGTTTGCCTACTGGTGCAGATTTGGAGTATGCTGATCGTTTAACATTAAAAAGAGCTTTAGAAGGAAGGAGGGATATTTAATGAAACTTTTTTCTGCTTTAGATCGTAAAATTGTAGATATTGTTACAAATGATGAGGGTGTTTTTAGGATATATAGTTGTGGTCCTACAGTATATTCGGACATGCATATTGGTAATATTAGGGCATATGTTAATTGGGATATCCTTCATAGGGCTTTGTTGTATTTAGGATATGATGTTAAAAGAATTATGAATGTTACTGATGTTGGGCATATGACATCTTCTGATGATTTCGGTGATGATTTTGGAGAGGAGAAGATGGATAGGCAGGCGAAGAAGGAGGGATTGGAGCCAATTGATATTGCTAATAAGTATATTGGATCTGTTTTGAGTGATTTTAGAAGGCTTAATATGCTTGCTCCTAGTGGTAAGGAGATTCCTGAAGAATTGACATACAGAGATATTGAGAAGTATGGGTGGACGAGGGCAACTGAGTATGTGAATGAAATGATTGAGTTGATTAAGAAGATTGAGTCAAATGGATATACTTACGAAACTGATCAAGCTTTGTATTTTGATGTGAGTAAATT
>JBHAMS010000028.1:0-5962 GCA_041828405.1 Candidatus Dojkabacteria bacterium | reverse complement strand
ATGAAACCTCTCAGGAATTAACCTAATTAACCAAACATTGTAATTCCACACATTTGGTGTTAAGAATATGACAACACCTCCAGGTTTTAACACTCTATATATCTCAGCAAATGCTTCTTTTGGATTTTCAAGATGTTCTAAAACCCAAGCAGAAACAACTACATCAAAGAAATCATTTTCAAAAGACATTTTTTCAACAAATTCTGTTCGTATATCTTTCAGAAAAGGATTCCTATGAAGGACATCTGTTTCAGGATCTATCCCGTATGCTTGTGAAGTTCTCTGGTATGCTTCTTTTAATAAATCGCTATGACCACAACCAACATCTAAAAGTTTAGTCTTTTTGGAAACAACATCTAAAACAATCTTCTTGAAAATTTCTACACTACTCTCCCATTTGGGATTTAATTCTTTATATTTCTTTCTGTATTCTTCTTGCATTTGTATATGTAACTATACCAGAATATCAAATGATAATGGAAGGATATTTCATTGAATATCAATAACCTCACTACAGGTTTCCAATTACTTGACATATGTATATCATAAATATATTATGCACCGTAGCAATTATTTTACTATTTAGTTAAATGAATAAAGATAATGTATATACAACAACTAAATCAGGATTAGAGAAGTTGAAGAAAGAGCTTAAAGAGAGGGAAGAGGTAACTAGAGAGAAGGTTGCAACTGTTTTAAATGAGATGAGAAGTCAGGGTGATTTGAGAGAGAATGATGGTTACTCTATGGCTGTTGAGAATCAGAATATAAACGAGGAGAAGATTGCAGAGTTGAAGGAAAAGATTAAGAATGCCAAGATAATACCTGATAGCAAGAAGAATACTGTTGGTATTGGTAGTGTCGTTTCATTGGAGGGAGAGAAGAGTCTAGAGTACGAGATCACTAGCCAGGAGGAGGCGAACCCTCTTGAGGGTAAAATTTCACATCTTTCACCAATTGGGCAATCTGTGCTAGGTAAGAAGGTCGGGAGTGAGGTAGAGATAAATACACCAGTAGGAGTAGCTGTGTACAAAATCAAAAAAATTGCTTAGGGATATATCAGTGTTCCTTCAGATATTATGCCCTCAATATCCTCTTTTTGAAATAGTTTTTTACCACCGCATATGAAGAAGGAGATTTTCTTCTTTGAGGAGAAAAGTGCACATTCTTTATCTACAGGGACACTTTTGTTTGGTTGGTGTTGAGAACCTTCTGTTATATCAAATAATTTGAAATATTCTTCCCAAGAGATATTCTTAATTATCTTAGCATCTGAGAATTCATCAGGATCTTTGTCGTATAGGTAATCTATATCTGAGATTTTAATTACCCTATTGGCGGATATGATATCAGCGAATATACTTGCATCCATGTCTGTACTCCAACCAACTTTCAATCCACCACTTACCAGTGTATTAGTATTTTCATCTATTAGGAACTCATAGGCATCTCCTAACTTTTGAGGAACATATATTGACCTGTCATCAAGGATAGCACAGAGTAATGAAGCATTTGTTTGTGTTACAGACATAGCTATACTGTGCAGGCTATATTTATCTTTAATACTATCCCCTATTTTCTTTTGAAGCTGTCTTGAGAGCTTTCCACCTCCAACTACAAAAATAATTTTAGAGTATTCACCTTTTACTCTGTCATACCAATTTTTAACCTTATGTAGTAATGAGAAATTTATATCTAAATTCTCATCATACATTACTGATCCACCTATTTTTAGAACTAATTTTTTCTTAACAGACATATTTAACTTAGTAAAATTAGTGTAAGTGCAAAAATCACATAGAGTAGTGGATAGATATATTCAGAAAGTTTTGTTTTTCCAGCGAAACGAATGTTCCAGAAGGATACTACTAGATAGAATGCTAATGTTCCTACAGCTGGGATTACAAAGGGATTATTGTAGTTCCAAACAAATATCATTGATGCTGAAACAATTACAGCACTTAATAATGAGATGAGGAATTCAAATATTCCTAAGCGATCATGAAGTTTGAGAATGGAGAGGAAGAGTACCGCTGATGATATTAGAGAAAGTGCTGAGTATTCAAATATTGACAGACCTAGTCTTAGATATGTGTTTAGAAGCAGAAATAGTGTAGAGATACATATGAAATCAAATATTGCTTTTGTTGCGTACGCTACGGAGTAGAATTGATTTAGTGAGCTTCTTACATTCATAAAAAGAATTAGTAAGAAAGATATTGATACAATGATAACAGTATGTCCGAGGTAGATATTTCTATTGAAGTATATGAAAAATAGTAATGAGATGTAAAAGATAGCTGGTACTATGAAATATTGGAAGAACCTCTTTTTTAGGGATATTTTCATAACGACATCACTATATTTTGATATTTTCTTGCTTGAATAGAGGTAGAATGTTCTACCAAACCAGAATTCAAGGAGTATTAAGCCAGATACTCCAATGAGCAGTAGATATATTGGTTCAAGAGTAAAAAGAAAGAAGGAGAAAGTTTCTGTGATAAGTAAGAGGACTAAGATATAGAGGATATCACTTACAAAGTTAAATTTTCCTTTTGAAATTCCACTCATCTTACTATTTAGTTAATATTACCTGCGAAGCCACTGAATGTTACTATTGTTAAAAGTATCCACCAGATGCCTATGGTGAATAGATCTCCAATAGCCTTTTTAGCCATTCCGTTTTTCCAATATATATATATTTCAATGCTTAGTAGTATAAATACAAATAGTACTAAACTAAATGTGATTCCATCTGATATCCCTATTGATGATATCGCGAAGAAACTTTTTTCTTTGACTTCTTCCCTTTTTACAAAATAGTCAGATATATCTATATTTGCAGAGTTTTCATACTCATCTGTGATATTTAATTTAACATTTTTTTCAAGTACATCTTCTCCATTTAGTTCAATTGATATATTTTGTGGATCTTCTGATTCTATTGGAATTATCTTTGAACCTGCGATTATATTCATACTCTTGTATTTATCATCTATTTTGAATGATAATTTGTACTTACCATTGCTTTCTTCTACCCTGAGTGTATTTAGATCAAATGCTGGAGGTGTTGAGTCTATGGTGAAAGACACATCAGACGATGATATTTCTGATTCTTTGATATTTGCTTTTATGGTATGCACTCCTTCTTTCCAATCTGATTCTTTTTTGACTTCCCAATTTGAGCCTTCTGCACTTCCTGTTGCTACGATTTGGTCTGATTCATATATATCCACTGAGTACTTTCCAGATGTGTTTGATGTTTCTCCTTTGACAGTGATACCTGGATCGTTGTATGTGCTGTCTTGTGTTGGAGATGTGATACTGATTGTACGAATATCACCTTTCTCTTCTTTTGGTTGGATTACTGTTTGTTTGGGCTTTGTAATTGGTTGTGTTGGTGCTGGTGTAGGAGTCTGTGCACCCTGTGTTTCTTGTGGTTGTGTATTTCCAGCATTGCCTTGAGTTTCTGAAGGTAAAGTTCCAAACATTTGGACAACAAGTGTTACCTGTTTTCCTAGTAAGACTCCATCTACAACTGCTACCCCTATTTCTTTGTAATTAGCACTAACAATATTTGCTTTGTGTGTTGGACTTGCCATCCATGCTTCTACGACCCCCTCTGATGTTTTGAAACCTTTTGCGAGATTCTCACCTGCATATACATATGAGTATCCAGCACCTCTTATGAATTGCCATGGTGTTTCACCGTTTGGACCAAAGTGATCCCAGTATTGTTTGGCAAACATATCGTTTGCCTTCGCTTGAGCAGCAACAGATAACATTGCATTTGATGTTAGTGTTGCAAGTCCTAATTTGCTTCTTTCTTGGTTTGTTAAATATATGATATTGTTTGGTGTAATTGCACTTGCATATGCCTGATTTATCCCAAGTAAACCTCCAAAACTGTTAACAAATATTAGTATGAAAGAGTAGACTAGGATCGATATTTTCCTTAGTAAGTATGCTTTGTAATTATTTTCTTTTGTTGGTATTAGACAGTTTTTTAGAATCATCTCCTACAGTTTATGATATTTCATGATATTAGTAAACTGTATCACATTATATTTCCTCTTAGAAAAGAAAAGGACTCTTGCGAGTCCTTTTCAGAAATTTCTTTGTCTACAAAGAAATACCGGCAATTACTTAACAACAGCTTTCAAAGCTTTTCCTGGTTTGAATGCAGGAACTTTTGTTGCTGGAAGTTTGATTTTTGCAAGAGTCTTTGGATTGATTCCTGTTCTTGCTGCTCTTGTTCTTACTTCAAATTTACCAAATCCTGTTAGAAGGATTGGGTCTCCATCTTTCAAAGAGTCTGCGATAGCTTCAAGAGTTGCATCAAGAGCTGCTCCTGCTTGTTTCTTTGTTAGACCTACAGATGCGATTCTGTCTATTAAATCTTTCTTTAACATTTTGTATATAACCTCCTTTCTTTAATGATATATACACATATATCTTTTATTAAAAAGATTTCTTGGTATATCCACTCATAAAATATGAAATATTGAAGAGATCGTCAAGTCATAAGTATATTATAGGTTAGTAGGGTTTTGTATAAAAAAGCCTTACTACTACAGCACATTTGAGTATATTTAATATTCATGAACAAAAAGATATTGTTATACTGTTTTGTTAGAGAGAGACAAAAGCCTGTTATAATAAGGTTTTCATCATTTAGGTGAAAAGACCTAATAAAAGATTTATTTGTACAATCAGCAAGAATTAAAAATTAAAGGAGGACATACTAAGATGTCCCCCTATAGAATTTCTTACTAGAAGATAGAGAGAAAAGTCTATCTAGCAACCTCTACAGCCCTAGTTTCTCTAATAACAGTAACTTCAACATTGCCTGGATAGTTCTGTTTCTTCTCGATTTCCTGAGCAATATCCTTTGCCATTACCAAAGCTTCATCATCCGAGACCATATTTGGTTTAACAATGATTCTTACCTCTCTTCCTGCTTTTATGGCAAATATATCCTCTACTCTATCTTTACCTATTTCTTTTGCAGCATTTTCTATACCCTCTATTCTTTGAATATACTGTTCATAGCTATCTTTTCTAGCTCCTGGTCTAGAACCAGAGATCGCATCAGCTATATAAACAATAACCGCTTCGGTACTTTGAGGTTCGATATCTAAGTGATGTGCTTCTATAGCATTTACCAATTTCTCGTCTAACATATATTTTCTAGCAATCTGTCCTGAAATATGGTGATGTGGGCTATCTACTTTATGAGTAAGAACTTTTCCAACATCGTGTAAGAGTGCTGCTCTTTTTACCAAAGCAACATCAGCTTTAAGCTCTGTAGCTAATACTTCTGCAATTCTGATCACTTCGATGGTATGAGCCATAAGTGATTGACCATAACTACTTCTGTATTTCATTTTACCAACTAATTTCATTAACGAAATATCCATATCTGGCCAGCTAGCTTCATCTGCTAAAATTTGCCCATTCTTCTTAATCTCCTGAGATATTTCATTCTTTGCCTTTCTTACCGCCTCCTCTATTGAACTAGGATGAATTCTCCCATCTCCAATAAGCTTAGTCATTGCGACATATGCAATCTCCCTTCTAAGTGGATCAAACGAGGAGAGAGCAATAGCATTTGGTGATTCATCTACAATAACATCTACACCTGTGACCTGTTCAAAGGATCGAATATTCCTTCCCTCTTTCCCAATAATTCTTCCTTTTACCTTATCATCGTCTACTTTAATAACTTTAGTCGTTGTCTCACCTACATAATCTGTAGCAACCCTTTGCATTGATTCTACAAGTATTTTCTGAGATTTCTCCTCAACTGTCGCCTCTATTTCTTTCTCTGCTTGTCTAATTTTTTGAGCTTCATAACCTCTCAAGTCTTCATCTATCTCCTTTTTTAATTTTTCTGTTGCTTCCTCTCTTGAAAGACCTGATATTCTTTCTAATTCTGTCTTTAATTTACTTCTATCATTTT
>JBHAMS010000027.1:0-5346 GCA_041828405.1 Candidatus Dojkabacteria bacterium | reverse complement strand
TTGGTGGTGTAAAAAAAATATGGACAGGGGAAAATGCAAATGGTGGTACTTCTGGTGGCGGTGGTGGTGGTGCTGGTGGAAGTATTAGATTAGAATCTACAACTCTTTCTCTTGGCACTAACAGAGTTCTTGCTATTGGTGGTACTGGTGGTATAGGTGAAAGTTACTGTGGTGGTGGCGCTGGTGGTAATGGTGTTGTTTCTTTATACAATAAGGGACTCTCTGGGGTATGTAATCCACCTGCTAGTTCTATTGCTTATTAGTTCAGTTCGTCTTAAAATATTAATTACGGGATACCTATGCAAAATAACTGCTCAAAAAAAAGAACTTTTTTAAAAAGTGTATGTCTGTTACTCCTCTTTCTGTGTTTCCCAATAAATAGTATATATGCAGCATATACATCAACTTGGATAGCTCCTGCTACAGGGACGATTACAACCACTGGAACCAATATCTATCTTGCTGTAAATACAGGTAATGACAATTTTGTTGGTGTTGATGTTACAATAGAGTATACTGGTCAAGTTGAGTATGAGGTTGCATCAATAGTTCCAAATTCTAAGTGTGCAAACTTAGACATTACAAATTCACCAGGTGCGAGTGCTGGTTCTATCTCTGTGATGTGTGTTTATACTGGTAGCGAGATGAAATATAATGGTAATGTTGTTGTATTAAAATTCAAAGCTAAAACAACGAGTGGGACATCTAAATTTACAATTACTAGGGCAGCTACAGGGACACATGGAGCATCTTTGATTGGTGCTAACTATACTTTAGGTGCTTCAACAACAGTTGTGGTGGGTAATAATAATGATAGTAATACTGAAACGGGTGGTATGGGGGGAGGATCAAACTTACCTCAATCTGGTATTTTTGATAATGTATCACAAAAGGTTATAATTGGTTCTTCTCTAATTTTGCTTGGGATTCTTTTTGCTGCATTACCAGTATTCTTACCGAAACTATCTCTCTTTTTTAAGAATACTCAAAAGGTTGTAGATGAGTCAATTACAACAGTAATTGTAAAACAAAAAGAGAATTCAGAAAAAAGAAGAAGAGGAAAACTTGAGAAGAAATTTTAATAATCTCCTTCTTGAAGAAGAACGAATTTTTACATATACTTCCCATATATGAAGTACTCAAAAAGTATACAAAATCACATAAAGAGAGTAGAGGGTCAGGTTAGGGGAGTAAGTAAAATGATTGTAGATGGGGATAGCGATACAAAAATAATGACTCAACTACAAGCCTCAATATCATCTCTTGAAAGCCTAAAAACAGAGTTAGTAAAAAGACAAATGAAAGAAACTATCTTAGAAAGTGTAAAAAATACTTTAGGAGTAGAATAGTCCTGTTTAACTGCCCACGCAAGATTTGCTATACTTCAATATAGCTACTACTTTTTAATTTACATAAAAATATGTATGAAGATAAAAAAAATAGGTTGGACAACTTTCAGTATAACAACAAATAACATATCTGTTCTAACAGATCCACTAGTCCTAAAAGAATCAAAACAATCATTTCCTAAAACACCATCAGATGTTGTCATCTTAACCAAATACGGGAATACGCCAAGTGAAAGTATATTAAAAGATACAGGACTTGATGCAAAAGTAGTCCCAGACAAAAGAGATCAAATAATGGAAATATATACACCAGGTGAGTATGAAGTAGGGGGGATAATGATTAGAAGAGGACTTAACGAAGACTTCTATGTCATAGATGAAAAAAACACAAGAGTTGTATACATGGGAGAAGTAGGTAAAGACTTTGATCCACAAAAAGTAAAAAATCTTGGAGATGTAGATATCCTAATACTTCCAATAGGAGATGGAGACTCATTCATGGACTACGAAACCATAGAAAAAGTCATATCAAACATTGACCCTGCTGTTCTCATACCTTGTGCATACAAAGAAGACTCAGATGGCAAATCAGAAGTAAAAAGTAAAGAAGACTTCCTCAAACACTTCGGTTACAGCAATGTCAGAGAAGAAACAACATACACAGTAGCCAAAAGGAAGATAGATGAAGAAAATCAACAAAGTGTTGAAGTAATATTTTTGAAATAAACAACCAATGCAGGAGAAAATACCTCCACAAAATATAGAAGTAGAAAAGTCTCTCCTAGGTTGTATGCTCATGGACAAAGAAGCAATCATCACTGTATCAGCTTGGTTACTTCCAGATCACTTCTACGACAACAAACATGTACTCATATACTCATCAATACTTGATCTATTTAACAACGGATTACCAGTAGATCTGATAACTGTTGTAGACAAACTCAAAAAAAACAAAAGACTCAAAGAAGCAGGAGGTGCAACATATGTTGCAAATCTAGTCACAACAATTGCAACTTCCGCACATGCTGAAGAGTATGGAGAGATAATTAAAGAGAGTGCAATGAGAAGAGGGTTGATTGGAGCTGCAAGGGAGATAACAGAAATAGCTTTTGATGAAAGCAAAAATATTGACGAAGTAATAGACAAATCAGAAAAAGAAATTTTTGAAGTAGCACAAACAGGCACCAAAACAAACTTTGTTCACAAAAAAGATCTACTAAAAGATGCATATGAAAGAGCTGAAAGAGCCGACAACGATGATGCTTACCTTGGAATATCAACAGGTTTCAAAGATTTAGATGATATGCTTGGAGGATATCAAAAATCTGATCTAATAATTCTTGCTGCTAGGCCATCAGTAGGTAAAACATCACTAGCACTAGATATGATGAGGCACGCCGCACTACACGAAAAGAAAACAGTTGCATTCTTCTCATTAGAAATGTCCAAAACTCAAATAATGGATAGACTACTTGGAATGCAATCAGGTATCCCATTCTGGGAAATAAGGACAGGGAAACTAAGTGACAAGAAATTCATAAAACTTGCAGACACAATGGGAGAGCTTGCAGATGCAAATTTCTTCATAGACGATCAAGCTGGACAACATGTTAATGCAATTAGAACAAAAGCTAGAAGATTAGCAATGGAAAGAGGAGTAGATATCATATTTGTTGACTATCTACAGTTAATGCATGGAAACAATACTGAAAGTAGAACACTTGAAGTTGGTGAAATATCACAAGGTCTAAAAAATATAGCTAAAGAGCTAGATGTACCAATAATTGCACTCTCTCAGCTTTCAAGAGCTGTAGAGCAAAGACAGAGTAGAAGACCACAATTATCAGACCTAAGAGATTCAGGATCAATTGAGCAAGATGCGGATGTTGTACTATTCATAGATAGAGAGGAGACATGGAATCCAGAAACTGAAAACAAAGGAATAGCTGAATTAGTAGTAGCAAAACATAGAAACGGTCCAACAGGTATCATTAAATTAGCTTTCATAAATGAAATAGCCAGTTTTAGAAATCTGTACAAAGGAGATCAAAAGAAAGAGCGATAAAATTATTTCAATTCAACACAAGCTATTGAGAATACTCTCTCTTTAGATGTATAATTGCTAGCTGGTCGAGTGGTGGAATTGGCAGACACGCGGGACTCAAAATCCCGTGCTAGCAATAGCATGAGGGTTCGATTCCCTCCTCGACCACATATCTAAAGATAGTTAAAACAAAATGGAACAATTCTTACTAGATTTTCTTAATAATGTTGGAAATATAAATTTCTCTTTTGTAATCAGAATGTTAGCAATATGCTTGGTACTATTTTGGTTGGTTGTAGTATATTGGGTTTGGTTAGATGTATCTGAAAGAACTACAAACATTTTCACCAAAATAATTGTTGTACTACTAGTTCTCTTCCTAAACTTCGTTGGCTTAATAATCTACCTACTCGTAAGACCAAATCAAACAATTGAAGAAATATATTGGGCTGACTTAGAAAGAAGATACCTAAAATATGAAACAGCTGAACTAGGAGATTGTCCCAAATGCGGATCCCAACTATATCCTGGATTCAAATTCTGTCCACAATGTAAATACAAATTAAAAATCAAATGCTCAAATTGTGGAATACATGTACCAAGAGACTCAAAATACTGTGCAAATTGTGGTGAAGAATTAAGAAAAAATTCATCATATGTACCAGAATCAGCACCATCTGTAGAGATCATGGAAGAACAAATAGAAGCATCAAAAGAAAAAGCAGTACAAGTAGTAGAGAACAAACAGGTAAGATACTCAACAAGAAAAAGTATTGCAGTCATAATTGGAGACTTCCTCTTAAATATCTTTAAGAAAAGAGAAAATGAAACAAATGCAAATGTTAATGAAGTGAATCAAGTCAATAATCAAAATAGAGTAGGTGGTAAAAAGAAAAAGAACAGGAAAAAGAAGAACAGATAAATCACTATCTCTTTGTGATATGATTCATATTAAATAAATTTTACTTCTACCTGTTGTGTTAGATCAGATTCAGAACAAAATCTTTTCTGTAATACCAAATCTAAATCCTTTAATATTTGTTTCCATAACAGTAATTACATCGTTATACATATTCTGGAAACTATGCTCAAGAACTAGAAAAAATAACTCCTCCGTTTTTGACACATACTTCATAGGAAGTATCTTTGCTCTTCTCTTTGGAAGAGTTGCATATATCATATCTAACTACTCAGATTTCAATAGATATATCTGGTATTGGCTACCATATGAAAAATATGGAGATGAAATATTCCTCTTCAGGTTACTACCTTGGAGATTTTTTAGAATATGGGATTTAGGACTTGAAGTACTCTTCCTCTGTGTTGGCTTGCTAATCGGTTGCACATACTGGGTAATTGTTGCAAAAAAATGGAAATGGAGTCACCTGTACATTGCAATATATACAGCTGGATACACACTCTTACTGCTAAGCATCATCAGTATTGGTAAATTCACAAACAACACATTCTGGTTCTCACAAGGAACAATAATGCTTGTACTCCTCCTTGTATGGTCAATTCTTCGTAGCATATTCATAAAAGTAGTCATAGGTATAAAGGAAATGAAAATACTACTTGTAACAGACATAATTTTCATTACCCTCTCATCAATTCTAGTCACTCGTATGTACATGTTAGGTACACTATCCCTTGTTGAAAAAGTTGGAGTAATATCATTCATCACATGGACAGCAATAGGTTTGTTCTACCACATAATAGACACAAACAAAGCAACTGTAATCATAGAAAAAGTGTCCTCAGTACGACAAGTCAGTGTAAACGATATAAGACAACAAATTAGATCGAAAAAGTAAAAGTGTATGCAAGCATCTCCAAATGACATAGGTAAAAGATCAGACATATTTCTTTTTGACTACTTAAATAGAGTAGGGATTACAAACATTAGCAGAAATTTTCTACAAAAAAACTGGTCTAACTTTTTCGTAATTAACA
>JBHAMS010000026.1:0-6921 GCA_041828405.1 Candidatus Dojkabacteria bacterium | reverse complement strand
CTATATGATTGAGCATAACCCCGAGTTTGCTGAAATAATAAATTCTTCAGAGGATACAAAACATTTGGCAGATATTGTCAGGAAAGTATCAGGATTGTGTAGAGGTGTTTCTACCCATGCTTGTGGAATATTGATTACTCCAGAGCCTGTTGTTGAATACTGTCCAATACAAAGAGATGCTCACGGTGAAGGTATGGGAATGACGCAGTATGAGATGTTCGATATTGAGCCTTTAGGTTTAATGAAGTACGATTTCCTAGGTCTTCGTAATTTGAATATAATTGGAGCTTGTTTGAAGAAAATTGAGAAGGATAGTGGAGAGAAGGTTAATTTGGATAGTATAGACATTCATGATTCTTCAACATATGACACAATTAAGAGTGGACATACTGTAGGTATTTTTCAGATGGAGAGTGAGGGAATGAAGAGAACTGTAAGAACAATTAAACCTGATTCTTTGGAAGATATCTGTTACATTTTAGCAGCGTATCGTCCAGGACCAATGCAGTACATTGCAGAATACCAAGCAGTTAAAGAAGGCAAACAGAAGGCTGACTATATCTTTTCAGAACTAGAACCAGTACTCTCTGTTACAAACGGAGTCATAACATATCAGGAGCAGGTCATGAAAATTGCTCAGGTTATTGCAGGATACTCTCTTGGAAAAGCTGATAATCTAAGAAGGGCGATGGGTAAAAAGAAAGTTGAGGTTATGGATGCAGAGAAACCACTCTTTGTAGCAGGTGCACTAGAAAAGGGTTTTGATGCACAGAAAGTTGAAAAGCTTTGGGACAAGCTTGTTCTTTTTGCAAACTACGGATTTAACAAAGCTCACAGCGCATCATATGCTACTGTTTCATATCGTACAGCATATCTCAAAACACACTACCCACTAGAGTACATGGCTGCACTTCTTGAAGGAGATCTTGAAAAATTTGATAGAGTAATCTTAGATTTGAAAGAGTGTGAAAGACTTGGAATTGAAGTACTTCCACCAGATGTTAACAAAAGCGATTATTACTTTAAGACAGAAGATGGAAAGAATATTCGTTTTGGGCTTGCTGGTATCAAAAATGTAGGAGGAGATATTGTAAAAGGAATAGTTGAAGAAAGAAACGCAAATGGAGAATTTGAACATTTGGACGATTTTGTGCATAGAGTTTTAGACGTTGCAACTAGAAAATCGATTGAGTATTTAATAATGGCTGGGTGTTTGGATTCATTTGGTGACAGAGTTTCACTTTTGGATACTCTTCCATCTGTATATGAGAAAGAGAAAAATAGAAAGAAGACAGAGAGTATCGGGCAGTTTGATTTCTTCTCATTAAACAGCTCTCCTACAGAGAAGAAGAGTATTGAGAAAACACCTCTCGTAGAAATTAACAAATCTGACAGAAACCAGTTACTTCAATGGGAGAGAGATCTTTTAGGGATATATTTTACTAGCCACCCATTAGATTCATTAAAAGAATTTTTTGAAAGTAGAAATGTAATATCAGTTGCTGAAGCTTTACAAGAAAAGAAAGATAATGATGTATTGGTTTTAGGTGTATTGGTTACAAAATACAGAAAGATTACAACAAAGAAAGGCCAAGTTATGGCATTTCTTACAATTGAAGATAGGAGTGGAGTGACAGATGCTATTGTCTTCCCAAGAGTATATCTTGAACTTAAAGATACACTTAAAGAAAATATTCCAATGCTGATTGTTGGAAATTTGAATATACGAGATGGAGAGAAAAGTATCGTCATACAGAAGGCTAAGTATGTAGATGAGAAGAAGCACTCTTCCAAATTTGATGGTGTAACTTTTAAGATTACTCCTAACCATACAGAAGAACAAGTTAAAGAGTTAAAGGAATTCATTAATTCATCTGATGGTGACACTGCTGTAAAGATAGTTGTAGATGACGGAGTTAAAGAGAACAAAGTTGTTTTAGCAAAAACAATATTAGTAGACGAAATAGCTCAGAAGTGGATGAGAATCTTCCCTGCTTGATATAATTAGATATGAAAGTAAATGAAATTGATAGTTTGCCAATAACATCAGGTGTGTACAAGTTCCTAGATAGTGAAGGAACAATTCTGTATATTGGCAAAGCAAACAATTTAAGAAATAGGGTTAGATCATACTTCAACAATGAACTCTACGACAGACCGTTTGTAAAACAGATGATTCCCCAAATTGAGAGTATTGAAATAGTTAGAACAAACAATGAGATAGAATCATTGGTTTTAGAATCAGCACTCATTAAGAAATTCTCTCCTAAATATAATAGTGATTTGAAGGATGATAAATCATATGTTTGGATATATATAACAACAAAAGATGAGTTCCCCACAGTCAAAATAGTTAGAAAGATTTCAAATGAAGAACTAAAAAGAGGAGAGATATTTGGACCGTATCCAAAAGGCTCTACAGTAAAAAGAGTTTTTACATATTTAAGAAAACTCTATCCTTTCTGCACATGTAGTAAAAAAGGTAGCAAAGAGTGCTTGTACTTCCATTTAGGAATGTGTCCTGGACCGTATCAAGGGCATATATCTAAAGAGGATTACAGAAAGAATATTAACGAAATCATTAAGTTTCTAAAAGGTAGAAAAATTGGCCAGATTGAACAACTGGAAATTCAAATGAGAAAATTATCAAAGGAGAGAAAGTATGAAGAAGCAGGTGTGGTTAGAGATAGAATTAGAGATTTAAGATATCTTGGTGAAAAAATTGATTTTCAGTACGGAGATACCGAAGAAACATATCAGACTAGAAGATTTACAGCATTGAAGGAGAATTTTGAAAATTTAAGGATAGAGCTATGCCTTCCTAATTTGCATAGAATTGAGTGTTACGATGTTTCCAATATTCAAGGAAAGAATCCATATACATCAATGAGTGTCGCTGTTGATGGAGAAATCGTTCCTAGTGAGTACAGAATATTTGGAATAAAGGAGCTATCCACACCAAATGACCCTGAAATGTTAAAAGAGGCTTTAAATAGAAGATTTACAAAAAAAGAGAAGTACAGTGCAATGCCAGATATCGTTTTAATAGATGGTGGGAAATCACAATTAGCAGTCGTTTCAGAAAGCATACCCGAACCAATTACTATTCTTGGAATCTCAAAAGGTAAAAGATTGAAAAGAAAAGGAAAGAGGCTTTTAGACGAGTTCTGGTATTTTAACAGAGAAGATGAATCTGCTAGTAAAATTGATATTAAAAATTCAAATATTTTAATAAATTTGAGAAATGAGGCTCACAGATTTGCCATTTTGCATCATCGCAAAGCCAGAATACGAGATAGTAAAAGATCGCAACTATTGAAAATAGAAGGAGTTGGGGAGAAGAGGGTAATTATATTAATTAAAAATTTTGGAAATATTGAAAATATTAAGAAAGCTTCATTAAAAGAGTTGAATAGCGTATTAAAAAATACCGATGTTAGCAAAAAAGTTCTTGAATACTTTAGTAAGTAAGTGTCGCAGATGGTTTTAATTGTTCAAATAACACATTGAAGAACTCTTCATCAGGTTTATTACTATCTATAACATAGACAACAGAATTGTTAGGATTGACTATTACAGCAATATTATGTACAGCATCAGAGCATGTAACAACAGATTTCAGAGCTGAGGAGTACTGCGTATATGCAAGAACAGTTGATGTTATGATGCAATTTTTTGCAGAATCTTGCTGATTTACTGTAGAAATATATGTATTCAGATAGATATCCAATGGTTGAGAGGAATATTTCCCAATTGGAACTAGAGATATATTACTATCCGTACCCAATTTACGAAACTCTGCGCTTCTAGCATTCTCAAATCCAGATGCTTTGTAAGTAATTAAAAATTCCTTTGGAATATGTGCAATCCATGGATAATCTGGTAGCAAATCTTGAGTATCCTGAGTTGCTAGCAATAAATCTCGTTTAACAGCCTCTTGCACCCTTGTCTTCAGGCCACTCTCAGCCTCTTCCTTAGTAATCATTTCATACCAAATATCCTTGAATTTACTATATATTCTCAAGCCACTCCCATTCTTCTCCCAGTACATCCCACTTTTCATCTCCTCAGATGCCGTAGGAACAGTTTGAATATATGTCCAACCCAGATCTGGCAACTTTTGATTGTAAAATTTGTAAACATCTTCAATACTTTGGTTGTCAATTATTCTGTAGGCAGATTTCCCTGAGCTAATGAAAGCTGAGACCGAAGTATCGTTCATATTATTTTCAAATATGAACTGTGATTGTGGAAATGCCGGTATGTTTTCCAGACCTACAACATCTTTTTCTTCGTAGTAAACCTCTTTTTGTCGTATCCTTTCTATCAATTTAATACTAAAGTAACCCAACATAAAGATTAGAAATATTGTCGGAATGATTAAAAGTGATTTAAGAATTTTTGAGTAATCCTCTTTGCTTTTGCGAAGAGGCTTCTTCTTATTTGATATGTTGAAGATGTTTTTTGAGCGAGATTTTCTTTTTGTTAAAGAAGATTGCTTTTGGGGCATAAATATTATTTTGGAATTTGGTTGCTTCTTTGATTTTTTTATATTGAATAGTGGCATAGAAATATAATAGCATAATGTAGTATAATTTCGTGATATTGCGGGATCGTCTAATGGTAGGACGCTGGTCTTTGAAGCCAAGAATCATAGTTCGAATCTATGTCCCGCAATTTTTCTCAACAATTTCATTAAAATATAGGAAAATATACGTTGAACTTGTGCGTTTTTCCTTGTCCTATATATGTTTTAGAGTGTTTTTTAAGAAGAATTTAAGGAATTATAGGTTTTGTGAATGTAACATTTTCTTTGTTTTACTTACTTTCTATAAAAATTTTTAACAAAAACTGTTCATTTTGTATTGTGGACATATTATTGAAATATCCACCGAATATGGAAAGTATATGTGAACAATTTTCTTTTTAATTTATATATATAAAATACTATAGTAAAGAGCTTTATCTGTATTTTGAAATCTCATAGTATCTTAAATGTTTATTAAAAAACATCAAAAAAAACACTGCCAACAAGTAAATTCTCACGAGTTCAACACCGTATACTATTCTCTCCACTGTAAAATCATTGCGTTTATCTTGCTAGCAACATTTTTCAGAAGTGGTTTGTCATCTCCAACAATCCCTATTTCGTCAAGAAGAACTTCAAGTTCCTCCGCAGAAACAGAGAGATTATTCACATCATTCATACTTTCCAACGATGCCTTCAACTTAACAGAAAGTGGAATCTTTGGATTTACCGAAATATCATAGACTTTCAAAAGTTCCAACAATTCATCTCTACTTAATACAAGTACTCCTCTATTCATACCGCTAATTTAATTAAAAATTAAGTTATATTAACGAATCATTGCTACATATCTACCTTTATCTCTTTAATCTCATCTCTCAACATTGCTGCTTTCTCGAAATCTAAATTATCCGCAGCAATCATCATTTTCCTCTCCAACTCTTTAATCAACAATTTCTTCTGCTTGATATCCATTTTCTCAATATCAAAGTCAACTGTTGCATCTTTCTCATCACTTTCAATTAATCTCCCTCTAATCTCCTTATGGATACTCTTAGGAGTAATACCATTCTCACGATTATACTTTTGCTGATACTCTCTTCTCCTCTCAGTTTCATTAATTGCATATCTCATACTCTCTGTAATTGTATCTGCATACATAATGACTCGTCCTTCAACATGTCTTGCAGCTCTACCAATTGTCTGCACTAAACTTGTCTTAGATCTCAAAAAGCCCTCCTTGTCAGCATCAAGGATTACAACTAAAGAAACTTCTGGTAGATCTATTCCTTCTCTTAGTAGATTTATTCCAACAATTACATCATATTCACCAAGCCTTAAATCTCTTAGAATATCAACTCTTTCTACTGTATCAATGTCTGAATGAATGTATTGCACTTTAATATCAATATCTTTTAGATATGCTGTAAGATCTTCAGCCATTTTTTTCGTCAAAGTAGTTACAATGACTCGTTGCCCTTTTTCTACATTGTTAGAAATCTCTGTAATCACATCATCTATCTGTCCTTCTGTTTTTCTAACTTCTATTGTAGGATCTAAGAGTCCTGTTGGCCTTGTGAGCAATTCTACAACTTTTTTATTACTATCATTTATTTCCCACTCTCCAGGTGTTGCAGAGAAATATACAGTTTTTCCTTGTTTTCTCCTAAATTCCTCAAAATTTAGAGGTCTGTTATCTCTAGCTGTTGGTAATCTAAATCCATATTCAATCAGGTTATCTTTTCTTGCTCTGTCACCATTAAACATTCCTGAAACTTGGGGAATTGTAATATGTGATTCATCTATGAACATCATGTAATCATCTGGGAAGTAGTCAAGTAGAGTGTATGGAGGTTCTCCACTTTTTCTTCCATCAAAATATATGCTGTAATTCTCCATGCTTTTGCAATATCCTACTTTTTGTAGCATCAGCATCAATACTGTTATCAACCAATTCCTTTACAATTGACGCAGGCCTTTCAACAACCTCTCCCGCAGCTATCTGATTAATCACCTCCTGTGACAATTTGTTAAGTTTACTCCTAATCATATGTACATATTCTAACACATTGAGATATTTGCTAAAATACACAAATGCAAAACTTCACTTTACACTCACCATATGCTCTCTCAGTAGATCAATCAAAAGCGGTTGATGAAATTGTTAATGGATTTGAAGAAAATAACAAACAGGTATTTCTAGGAGTCACAGGATCTGGCAAAACATTTGTAATGGCAAATATTGTATCAAGACTTCAGAAACCAACATTAGTACTAGCACACAACAAAACATTAGCAGCCCAACTATATGAAGAATTCAAGGAATTCTTCCCTGAAAATGCTGTCAGATATTTTGTTTCCTACTACGACTACTACCAACCAGAAGCATACAT
>JBHAMS010000025.1:0-9728 GCA_041828405.1 Candidatus Dojkabacteria bacterium | reverse complement strand
ATGGTGTCAATGCTATACAGATGATGCCTACAGCTCCAATGAGATGGGCAACGAAGCTAATTGATGATGATCAAGTGAATGTATTTCTTGATGTTTTAGAGAAATCTAATGTCGAAAAAATCCTTCTTCATGGAATATATTTAACCAATCTCGCAAGAGAGGATAAGAAACTTTTCCATCTAGGTAAGATGGGTTTGGTTGTATATTTAGATTTTGCAGAAAAAGTTGCTAAAGGTATTAAGAAAAGAGGAATTGATAGTGAGATATTAGGTGTTTGTTTCCATCCAGGATCACAGAAAGAATTGGAGTATGAGGAGAGTTTGAAAAGAATATCATATGGTATACAATGGGTTTTAGACGAGGTTAAAGGAGATCAAAAATTGCTAATTGAGAGTACTGCTGGTACAGGTATGAATCTTGGTAGAAATTTTGAGGAATTAAGGAGCATTAGGAATGAAGTTAAACAGAAAGATAGAGTTGGTTTTGTTATTGATACTCAGCATACTTTTGCTTCTAGCTATGATTGGAAAAACAATCTTAATGAAGTCGTTACACAAATTGATACAGAGCTTGGAATTGAGAATATAAAAGCTATTCACCTAAACGATTCAATGGTTGATTATGCTTCTAACAAAGATAGACATGCTGATTTGGGCAAGGGTAAGATAGGTGCAGATGCTATACGAAATATCTTGCATTGTAAAAAGTTAAATAATATTCCCTTTATTTTAGAAACACCATCTTTGAAAACTGCTGACGGTATAGAGAAGGAAGTTGCCACTTTGAAAGAGTTGGCAGGAGAGTAATTCTATTTGTTACACCGTGTTTTGTAGAAAATCGTGTTAGTTTTATGGTATAATATCCTATAGAAGTACATTAAAAACAAGGAGTCAGTTGTATGAAGAAGGTTGTTATGTCTTTCAACGGGTCTGAAAAGATTCTGTTGATCGGTTATCAGGAGGATTCTTACCGTCTGTTTAACATGACGGACACCACTATTGCTGTTAAGTGGTTTGGTCAAGATTTAGACCTACCACCCTCTGGTATTGTCGTAAGAATCCAGAAGAAACCCTCAGGAGAAAAGGTCGTAAAAAGGTCTCCTGAACAAGTGACTGGCGTATTCTTCATTGTAAATGAAGACATTTATTTAATCTCCCATCGTGAAGATTTTATTGCCTTCAAAGGTAAGCAACCACTGATTGTCTCGTCGTAATTTTTTTGCTTCTATTAAGGATGGTGTTAACATCATATATTGAGTCTTACTCATATTGTTAGCACCTTCCTAATTTTCAATGATTTTATCTAGGAATATCGGTTCAGGTTCTATCTCTACATTGAAATTGTCATATATTATTCCCTTAATCTTTTTTATTGTATCTTCTAGCTGTTTAAAAGAATCAGCCGATTCATTAAGTAATATCAAAGCATTGTTTTCATCAATTTTTATACCATTGAAAACCTTCCCTTTTAGATTTGCTTTATCTATCAACCAACCTGTTGGTATTTTAATTAACCTACTTATCACATCTGAAAGTGGTGGTTGTCCAAAATTCTTCTCAATGTAATCAAACTGTTTTTGATTGATTAAAGCATTCTTGAAAAAAGATCCTGCATTTGGATATCTATGATAGTCAGGTATTTTAGAATTTCGTATATTTAATACATATTCCCTAATTTTGTCAGATGAGAAATCTGTTAGTTTGTGTTGATCTATGTAGTTTTGTAAAGCTGGATAGAATGGTTTAGTAGGTTTTCTCTTTCTTAATTTTATGGTTATTGATGATATGAAGTAGCGATTTCTTGCTTCATTTTTGAATATGCTATCTCTGTATGTGAATTTACAATCTTTGTTTGTAATTATTACAAATTTCTCTTTTCCTGTATCATATGCTTCTAATTTAATCATTGTTTGTGATATGTCTTGCCCGTATGCTCCTACATTTTGGATAGGTGATGCTCCTACTGTACCCGGTACTCCACTTAATGATTCTATGCCGTAGAGGCTTTGTTTTGTTGTAAACGATACTAAATCATCCAGCATTTCTCCTGAATTTGCTTCTATTGTTGTTGGTGATATTTGAAATACTTAGATGTGGAGAAAGGTGCTGTTATATATGATGGGCAAGTAGCTTGTGAAGGTAATCCTAAGATATTGTGGAACTGTATCAAGAAGGAAGGATATAAATCTTGTATTAATTGTAAAGAGATAAAAAAATGATTGAATTAGAAACTTTTCTAGAACAGTATACTAATCTTGCTTTCTCTCCATACATAGTTGTGACAGGTAATAATCCAATACCGTATGAAGTTAAGCAGAATGATTTGCAGATAGTGGATATACATAGAGCAGAGCAGTTTAATTTACTTGAAGATTTAGAGATACAAGACAATAAATGGAAGGATTACACAGGGTATTACATACATGCTTCTAATTGTAGTAAGAATTCTTTGCAGACCTGTTTTCTGACAACTCAAAATAAATTTGTTCAAAATGTCAGAAATGTGATAGTTGTTGATGATAGTTGTACATTGGAAATATTTACAGGTTGTCTTTCTGATACACATGTTAACAGAAATGTGCATAATGCAACTACAGATATTTTCATAGGTAGGAATGCAAAAGTGACATTTAATATGATTCACTCTTGGGGGGAGAATTCTTCTGTATTTCCACATACAAGGGTGTATGTGCAAGAGAATGGTAGTTATATCTCTAACTATATTGTGTGGGATAGAGTTAAAGAGATTTCTACAAATCCAATAGTTGTGCTGAATGATGGAGCAAAGGCGACAATGCAGACATTGGCATATGTTCACACAAATTCTTCACTGGATCTTGGTGGACATATTCAACTTCTTGGAAAGAATTCTGTTGGGGAGATTCTTTCTAGTGTTGTAAGTAATGGTGGAGAATATATAACTAATACAATGATAGAAGGTTGTGGTGATAATTCAAAGGGACATATAGAGTGTAATGCACTACTTCTAAATAATGATGCTAAGGTGGTAACGATTCCTAAATTAGAAGCAAGTAATGATAAGACAGAGCTTACACATGAGGCTTCACTGGGTAGAATTTCAAATGAGCAGATAGAGTATCTGCAAACAAAGGGAATTTCCCAAGAGAGAGCAGAGGATTTAATTGTGAAAGGTTTTGTGAATAAATCTATTGAAGATATGCCTGAGATTGTTAGAAAAAGAGTTGACGATATAATGAAGAATGCTAAAAGTGGCTTTTAATAATGAAAAATAGGAAAGAAAATGAAAATAAAAATGAAGAAATAGGTATGTTCAAGCTACTACTCTTCATATATAAAAAATATTATGTAGAAACAAAGCATCAATGGCAGATATTGACACTGTTTGTACTAACATTTCTACAAAGTATATATCCATTGATATATAGCTACATATTAGGAAGGATAATTGATAATATTACTCAAAGTTACAATACTGGAGTAGGATTTGAAAGTCTAATTCCAACAATTGTAGTAGGAGTAACTCTTACTTTTGTATGGATAATTACAAACAATCTGTTCAACTATATAGAAACAATAACAGCTCTCTGGGTACCGTATCTTGATGATGAGGTGTATTTAAATAAATATACTCAAATAGAACCAAAGGCATATGAAAATCCTGACTTCATAAATAAAAAGAGTACACTGGCTTGGAATACATGATCCACAGAAGGGTGAGATTTTAATAAATGGTATAAATATTAATGAATTAAATCTTGATAAATATTACAAGAAGGTTGGCATTCTTTCACAATCTTTTAACAAATTGGATATAACCGCATATGATAATATTATGGTTGGGAATATTGAGAATAGTTCTAAGAGAGAGATGATCTCTGCTGCAAAGAAAGCTGATATTGATAAATATATTTCTGAATTACCTCTTGGGTACGATACTTTCATAACTAGGGAGCTTAAAGATGGTATACAGCTTTCTGGTGGACAGTGGCAGAAGTTAGCTATTGCAAGAGCATTTTTTAGAGATGCGAGGTTGTTGATTCTTGATGAGCCGACTAGTGCTGTTGATAGTATTTCAGAGGAGAAGATTTTTGAGAATTTAAGAGAGAATTCTAAAAGGAGAACAACTTTTATTGTTTCTCACAGGTTCGCAACTGTCAGGAAGGCTGGGAGGATACTTGTCGTTGAGGGTGGGGAGATTGTGGAAGATGGCACACATTTGCAGTTGATGAGGAAGGATGGTTTGTACAAAAAGATGTATGAGAAACAGATTGGAGTGTGAAGTGTTGAATGTGTGAGGATTTGCTTTTCAATAAAGGATTTCTTAATACTTTTTCATAATAATTTAAGATACTATAAGTATTGAAGAGTTAGAAAAAGTTTGGTAACACCAGCTTTTATCAATTTGAAATGGTGAATTAGTTTTAATTTTTGAATGTGGAGAATTGAACTGGCTCCGCAACTAGGACTCGAACCTAGAACCGAACGGTTAACAGCCGTTTGCTCTACCATTGAGCTATTGCGGAACGACTAAGCTATTATATATTCCGAACCCTTTTTCTGCAACAAATTTAACAACGAAAAGAAATAACTTGCCTCTAATCCATAAAAAAAGATATCATGTAGTATATATAATTTAATTAAAAGGAAAAATGTTAAAAGAAAAAATAAAAATTTCATTCGTAGGAATGGATTCAACAGAAGCTCTCAAAACATATACTTTAGACAAAATGATGAAAAATGAGAACTTCCTTAACCAAGCGACAAGCATAGAAGTATTCCTAAAACAAACAACAGCAAATAAAGGTGTAAAAGATGACTTCAGAATAGATATAAATGTGGTACTACCAGAATTAAGAATAAGAGTGGAAGAAAGGGGAGAGAATATGTATGCAAATATAGATAGTGCAGTAGATACACTAAGTAGAAGATTAAGTAGATACAATGATATGAAAGATCAATGGAGTGGCAAAAAGCCTTGGAAACTTGTTGAAGCAGAAAGATTTTTAGAAGAAGGTGAAGAAAATATAGGTGTAGACACTAACTATGTGCCTAAGATAACAAGAAGGAAGGTTATGGACGATATGACCCCACTAGAAGAGGCCGAAGCAATAGAAAGAATGGAGATGTCAGGTTATGATCAATATTTATTTAAGAACAAATCCTCAAACAAAATATCTATGATATATAAAAGAATAGATGGAGGATATGGACTTGTAGAACCTGTCTAAGTAGATTATCTTTACTGTATATAAATACAGAAAGACAATAAAAATACCCCTTTTGCAGGGGTATTTTCTTTAACGAGTAATTGTACTCTACTCTTCTACTTCTTGAATAAAGTATTTATTGCATTGGTAGTAGCTGTCAAGAAACCATATTTAGGTTTATCTGTAGCATTGTTCTGAATACTATACTCTGTCCTCTTCTGTGCAATCCATGCTGAAGAGTTAGATGAGACCATTGAAGAAAGATATTTCTTTGTTGTCTCTTCTTTGTACTTCTCATAATCCAACTTTTCACCATCTTCAAGTCCAGCACTCTCTGTTGGGAACAAAACACTACTATACTGATTGAAGTAATCTTTAATATCGTCCTCTGTGTATTGCAATGTTGGGGTTATCAATTTATTCAACAACAAACTATTCTTAACCTGATCTTTAAGCTCCTCCATAGTTGCATTATTTGCAACCAATGCACTCTGAAGTTGCTCCTCTCCTCCTAACTGCTTTCTCAAATCCTCAATCTCTGCATCAATATCAGCATCTGTTACCGATACATTACTCTTCTTTGCCTCTAGCTCTATGATCCTCTCATCAATCATATATGATGACATGGAAGCTCCGTATGCTTTCTCAACTCTCTTCTTCCATTCAGATTTAGAAATCCTAGAATTATTAACAATAGCTACAACAGTATCGTTGTTAATATACTGGACAATATAATCAATAACTATAACTCCTGCAAAAATACCAACTACTAGAGCCAATATTTTTACAATAGGTTGAGAATGTGAACCACTCTCTCTCTTTTCAAAAAGTTTTTTGAAAAAACCAGTCTTACTTTGAGATAGAGACTTCTCCTCACTCTCAATAACTTTGGCTTTCTTTGGGGCTTTTGTTTGCTTACTTTTCGCCATTAGATTATTTAATTGATAAATTTAACTTTGTATAAATAAACAGTCTAACAAAATATTAGAAAATAATAAAGCATTTTTCACCAAAACAGATCAAAATTTCTAATTCTGTATGTGAAGATAACAACTAGTCCAACCGTTTGGATGACGAATATATCGGTATACACCACCATAACCATCAATACCACTATACAAAGTCCCATCCATTACAGCATATATAGGAGCACCATAATTAACTGTTTTATCCGTCTTAAATGAAATCAAATCAATCGCTTTACCTTCATGATAATCCTGTGACATTATGACATGAGGACCAGCAATAGGGAGTGGCAAAGAACCAGCATGTATAAAAGGCCAAACCCAACCATCCCAACCAGTTATCCAAGAATTTGCACCAACAGTAAGATGCCCACTCAAAATAGGTAGAGTACCGTAACAAGGATTTCCTGAATGACTCTCTCTTATAGAGAAGTGCAAATGATCTCCACCAGATAATCCAGTATTACCCATTCTACCAATCCAATCACCAGCATTCACAGGACCAACCTTCTTCGCCTGATCTCCATGTGTTGCAATATATGCGATAATTGCACTATCCAGCTCAGACTTAATTTTTAGACTACTCTGATACTCAGCTAGCAACTTAGCAGCTCTTGCTTTAGAAAGTGCCAAAAGTGATTCTCTTTCAGCTTGTTGTTCACTCAATTGCTTCTTAGACTCACTAAGTTTAACCTTCTCCTCCTCGATATTATTTCTAGTAATTTGCAACCTTGCTTTATCCTCAGACAATTTCTCCTCATCTTTTTTCAAATCTCCAACTTTGCCTGCATAATTCTCAAGGGAAATCTTATCTTGCTCTCGTGTTGAAGCCAAATACTTAACCTTTCTCAAAACAGAAGACATACTATCCGAATCCAAAAAAAGTTCAAAAACATTCATAAAAGAGTATTTATAAGATTCTGTAATTCTCTCGTTTACAGTTGCACCTAAAGCACTAATCTCCTGCTTGAGAATAGACATAGAATCCTCTTTCTCTTTAATACTTTCCTGCAAAAGATTTATTTCAATATCATTAGCTGCAATTTCCACCTGTAGTGATTTAACAACCTTCTCTGTCTGAGCTATCTGAGCATCTGTATACGCTATCTTTTCTTGAAGAGATAACTGTGCATACTCCTCCTTTTCAAGCTGTTTTTGTAAAGATCCAAGCTGAATCTGAAGGTTATTTGCCTGCTCTCTTAAATAATCAAGACACTGTACAGAATTAGGATTCATGTATGAAGGACAGGAAGCCTGAGCATACAAAGGTGCAACAGCAGGTCTAGGAAGAAATAGTAGTAAAACAGTAAAAATTGTAAGTAATGCAATTTTCTTAATCACATATTTATACAATTATCTTAAATACTTCTTAACAGCACTAATACTGCTTATGAAACCGATAATAGAACCAAATACACCATGAATTAAGTAGTAGATTACGATAAATATCAAATTGACAGGTTTCAAATACAACAAATCTAAACCATTAAGCAGACCATTTACCCAGAAACCAAATGCAGAATTCTCGACAAAGTGCAACATTATATACCAAGGTATGATTATGAGAGATGCTGCAATAGCACCACCTATTAAACCATAATATATTCCCTCAATTATGAAAGGCATTTTAATATATCTCTCTGGACTTCCAACCAGATCCATAATTCTAATTTCTTCTGCATGAGAGGAGATATTAAAGCCAATAGTTATACGAATTAAGAAGAAAGTAATAACTACAAGAGCTGATATTAGAAGGATAGAACCAACATTTATATACCCAGAAATCTTTTGAAGTGTACCTACAACATCTTTAAAATACATAACCTGATCAATTGTAGCATTGACACTCTTCTCTTTATCTATGACCTCAACAACAGTCATCAAAGCAGTTACAGACTTCGCACGAATTTGCAAACTTGGTGGAAGAGAATCAGCAGTAACAGCAGACAACAAATCAGGATTGTCAGCAAAATCCTTCTTATAGTTATCAAGAGCATCAACCTGCGAAATATACTCAATACTCTCAATCAAAGTTGTATCATTTATTCTATCTCTAAAAGCCAAAATATCCGACTCTTTAGAATCTCTTTTGAAAAACACAATAACCTGAGCCTGCTTTTCATAGAACTGCACACCTCTCTTTGCTATCATTGCTAAACTAATAAAGAATGAGGAGAGAAGGATTGAAATAGTAGTAATAACTATGGTTGATGCTGATAACCAACCATTTCTTTTTATACTCTTCTTTGTTTTTTCAACAAGTTTATTATTCTTCATCATTATTTTTTAGATTTACTTAAATAATCTCTCAAAAAATTCTCTAATACATCTTGATCTTGTTCTGTTAATCCCATATTCCTCAAATCCTCCTCTGTAAGTTTGAAAATCAACTCCATTGTATTGATATTTCCCTTTAGCAGTTTATCTAAAACAGATTTTTCAAGTTTAGCAAGATTCTCATCAACAACAATATCTTTTTCTTTTTTCTCTTCCTCAACGACCTCTTCCTTTATTTTACTTTTAACTTTAATATCTGTAGGAATACCTTTAGGTTTCTTAATCGTACGATAATCACCTTTACTGTCCGAAACAACCTTTCCACCCTCTATCCTAATAACTCTAGTCTTCATAAAATCAACAATCTCCTTATCATGACTAATAACCATAACAGTAGTCCCATGCTTGTTAATATTCCTTAAAATCTCCAGAATCTGGAAAGAATTATCTGGATCAAGATTTCCTGTAGGTTCATCAGCAATCAATAGATCTGGATTATTAGCCAAAGCTCGAGCTATAGCTCCTCTCTGCTGCTCCCCACCAGATAACTGCCTTGGGAAAAGATGTCTCCTATCCTGAAGTTTAACCATCTCCAATAAATACTGAGTAGTTTCAAGAATCTCTTTCTCTTCTTTACCAATAATTTCCAAAGCAAAAGCAATATTCTCCTCCAAAGTCTTACTCTCAAGCAACTTGATATCCTGAAAAACAATTCCCAATTTTTGTCGATACTTAGGCAACAACTTATCTGGAATAGTATTAACCTCCATCTCATCAAAAAGAATACTACCAGAGGTAGGAATCTCCTCTCTAATGAGCAATCTCATCAATGTAGTCTTACCAGCACCAGACGGGCCAACTATAAATGAGAACTCCCCCTTATCAAGGAAAAAAGAGACATCTTCCAAAGCGGTTATATCTCCATCATATTTTTTCGTAACCTTATCAAAAAGTAGCATGACACTATTAGACAGTTTAAGTATTGGATATATATTACTTCATTCTAATCTCCGCTTCAATAAGTTCATCAATATTTCCACTAAGAACATCTTCAACATTAGTTAATTCAACACCTGTACGAAGATCTTTAACAAGCTTGTACGGATGAAGGACATAATTTCTAATCTGATTTCCCCAACCAGCCAATTTGTATTCACCTTTAATATCAGAAATCCTCTCCAATTTCTTCTCCTCTTTAATCTTCCATAATTTTGCTTTAAGTATAGCCATTGCATTCTCCCTATTATGCACCTGACTTCTTTCACTTGATGATTGCACAAAAATCCCTGTAGGAATAT
>JBHAMS010000024.1:0-3321 GCA_041828405.1 Candidatus Dojkabacteria bacterium | reverse complement strand
GATCATGGTTGTAGGTATAGCTGCAACCGTGCTAATGCAAATATCGGCAAGCACTACACAGAAAATGATTCAAAATGAAAGGATAGATCAAATGACACAGTATGCCGTAGAAGGTGCGGTAATGGCTCAAACGATTGCTGACAAAAGCAGAGAGGAAGGAAGTGGTATTTTCCCTAGCCTACCAGGGAGTAATGTGTGCTTGAGAATGGTAAAAACAGCAGACAACAAATATCAGTTTGCCATGATTGGAAATGGAAATTTTGAGACATTTAGTATAAATGAAAGAAATACATACAAGAAAAGGGCAATTGTTTTGAATAGCTCTGGACAACCAACTGAATTTTGGAGAATACTCTGTATAGATTTTCCAACAGCAACAAATAACTCATTTCTTGTAGCAAGAGTTGTTGTCGGACAAACAATGACAGATGGGAAAATAACTAGGGCCAATGAGATTAAAGATTATGAATATTACACTGCAATAAAACTATAATGAAACAAAAGAGAGAATCAAAATATGAAGGTTTTACACTTGTTGAAATGTTACTAACCATAGTAATCATAGGTATTGTAATGTTGATATCAATGACAACATTAACTACCCTCATAAAAACATCTACAGTATCAAGTAATAAGACAAAAGTTAGAAATGAATCAGAGTATGTCCTAGAACTCATCAGAAGAAGTGTTAGGAATTCTAATCCGTCGGATGTTTTCATATATAATTCCAGAAATGCAAGAATCTTTAACAAAAATACAAATAGTATTGTTGGTACTGGTGTCTCTCCAGCTACTGTATATGGTAGTAATTTAGCTGAGAATCAGATTGGAAATGAAATACACTTCAGACCGTTTGGAAGTAATAGTTGGGTATGTATCGGGTATTTCAAAGCAGTGGGTTCTCCTAATGGTTATGTAGTTAAAACAACAGCTGAGGATCTACTAGGTAAGCATGAGACATGTTTTGATGTAAACAGGAAAAATTCATACTTTATTGTTCTAAATTCCGACTATGTGCTTATGAATAACTTCCAGATAGCATATACAAAAACAGCTGATGAAAACTATCTAATTCGTTTTGATGTTGAAGCAGAACCGAGATTCTGGTATCTGTCAAAAAATGCTCCTGTAACAAAGAAAGTTTTAAGGCAAGCCGTAGTTAAGACTGGGGGCTTGATCTGGTAATTAAATTATTGTATCTTTTTAGTATTATGAATCACAATAACTGTCCTAAGGTTAGGTATGATGCACAAGCAGTCATAATCGCTATGGTTGTAGTTGTAATTTCTGTCATAGTAGGAATGTCTGTAATCTCTAGAAGTATTAGAGATAAGAATCTTGCTTTGACAGAGAGATACTCTAGTGAAGCTTTAGAAATATCTGACTCTGTACTTAATGTTTTGTCTTCTGTTGATAATGATAAGTTGTTTAGTAAATTGGAGAGTGGGAATGGTAAGTTGGATAAGATTGAGTCTACCTCTGAATTAACTAAACTTGTTAAAGAGTTGGGAGTTGATACTGACTTCTCTACTCTGTTTACAGCATGTGAGGAAACTCGTAGTACTGAGGGTATGAAGAGCTCTAATGTGGTTGTTTCTCTTGAGGTTGTTGATAGTCAGGAGCTTGAGTTGTTGGAGCCAGCTACTGTTGGATATCGTTTGAATCCTCTTCAGGTTGGTAGTTCTTGTAATTTGACTATATCTGCAGAGCCGAGAGGTGTTAACTCCATTGGTCTAATCGTAAGAGAGATATATGCTAAAGGTCATACTCTTCCTGTAGATCCTAACAGGGTTGAATACAAGAACTATGATTTTGATGATGTGTATGCATACTGTATTTCTAGTGAAGGTAGTTGTACAAACGGTATGCTAGCGGGTGAGCATTGGGTGTTGCAGAGTAAGAATACTCCAATTGTAATTGATTTGAAGAAAGTTAAAGATGGGTATAGTTTAGATGAGGTGAGAGTTACCCCTGTTGGTGGTACTGCTGCAATTACTTCTAAACTCTCTACTGCTGGTTGTGCAGGGAAGATGGATTTGAAGCTAATTAAAGTGTCTGTTACTGCTACTTGCAATGGTAAGTCTAGAGGTAAGGAGGCTTTGATTCCAAGGGGTAATAATTTGAGCTACTCTACTACATTTGATTATGTGTTTTACAATAATTTGAATTTGTTCCAACCTTATTAAATTTTACTAAAAACGCATGGGAGAGAATTTAAGAACAATTTTGATAGTTGAAGATGAGAAAGATCTTTTAGAATCATATAGGGAATTGATTCAGGCGGGAGGATATTCTGTTGTTGATGCTTCTGATGGGTATCGTTGTTTGGATACTTTAGCAAAGAGTGTTGGTCAGATAGATTTGGTTCTTCTTGATTTGATGATGCCAGGGCTTGATGGTCTTGAGGTGTTGAGAGCTATTAAGGCTGATCCTAGTAAGTATGGTGATATGCCTGTTGTTGTTCTTACTAATATGTGTAGTGATGTGGTTATTAGGGATGCTTTTGATTTGGGTGCTTCCTCTTATTTGGTTAAGTCAGACCTTGATTATGATGGTCTGCTTAAAGAATTAAATAAATATTTAGGTGATTAGTTATGAGTAAATACAATTTTTCTACAAAATCAAAGGTTGTTAGGATATTTACATATGTGTTCATATTCCTAGTTATTTCTTTTGTATGTGTTTCTGTGTATTTGTATTTTAATCCTGTGGATAGGAATATTCCATTGGAGAATGCTTACTTTGTAGCTTCTGATGAGAAGTATGTAAAGCTTTTGAGAAATGGTGCTGTTAATAGAAATACAGCTAAGGATTCTGATACTGTAACAGTTTCTAATTCTATGATGTTGGGTTTGTTGGTTGATGGTGTTGAGAGTATTGATTTGGAATATTATCCAATAGATAGTAGTACTTTTGAGAGTGTTATGAGTAAGTTGTCACTTCCTAAAGAGAATAAGGAAATCGACTCTGCTCTTCTTCAAGGTAGTGATGGTACTGAGTATGTTAGGTTGACTATGAATTTTAAGAAACCGAGGACTTTTTCCGGTTTGATTTCAACTTATTGTAATTTGTTAAATATTACTAATTGTACTCGTAAGGTTGATTTGGATAATTGGAAATTGGAGAAGATAAATAGTGTTAATGCTTTTAATATTAAAGATTTTAGGAATGATGTCTTGAAGAGGGGGAATGAGTGGTTTATGAAGGGTCCTCTAGATGGGATGTCTTTAAAGTATTCTTTAGAAAATGATTCTTTAACTTTCTTTAAAGGAACTCTTCCGGATAATCTCCGTGTTTATTATTTGATCAATTACTACAACT